>CAZOXI010000152.1:0-7229 GCA_964583445.1 uncultured Bacteroidaceae bacterium
GTTTTATGGAAAGGGCTTTATACGGGAATATTAACGCCTTTTATGTTTTTTATTTCCTGAATGATCCAGATCCGTATAAGTAAATGCATTACTCGCCAGATCAGCAATTTTAACTAAATCTTTGTTGCTATTTCCTCTATAAATGTGAACAGTAGAATAATCGAATCCTTCATATCTATCCCAGGTTAAATTCCTCTCACCACTTGTTCCCAAGCTAATTGTTAAATGAAGTGCTTTATGATAACTACTTAGCTCTGTTTCATAGCCACATGTGTCTAAGGCCGATATTTTATAACGACTTGCATTTTGTTCAGGGTTTGATTCTACATCTAAAAATTGTGATGATTCTAATGCTGATAATGAACCTACTTTTGTATATAGATCAGATTGTGAACTCTCCTTGTATATAAAAACTGAATCATATAAGACATCATTCAGCTGATCCCATAGTATTAAATTATGATTGCTGCTATCTACGCTAACCATACAAATATTAATTGGATTTGTTTGTTCAGTTACACGTATTGTCGAACTGGAATAAGCTGAACAACCATCTTCTTCTACATACAGGTATATTGTTTTTAATCCGGCATTATCCCAATAGACCTCATATGGACCCTCATTGCTTCCTGAATGTATGGAGCCACCATCGAAACTCCAAATAAATTCTGCTGAATCAGAGGCAGTTCCAGTATATGTAATATTTGCTGTGCCTGTATGGCATATAAACTCCGGGGTTGAAAAATCAGGTGTAGGGATTTGATTGAGTTCTATCGTATCTATAGCAGTATTGGATATGCAGCCATTATCATTTATTGTAAGTTGAATCGTCTTTTCCCCAAAGTTCTCCCAATAGAGTTCAAATGGTCCTGATTCAATACCTGAAATAACATTAGCAGAATTAAAGTCCCAGTTGTAAGTAGCAGAATCTGATGCTTCACCAGTAAAATTAATTTGTGTATTCTGATCACCACAAACAACCTCATCCATTGAAAAGTCTGCTATTGGCTGATAAACATATATTGTATCAGTAATTATGGATGCACCTCCATGCTCTTCTACCACCAGGCTAATTGTTTTTTCGCCACCGGTTGACCAATTCACCTCATAAGTGCCCTGCCCGGATCCTGATAAAACATCTCCTCCATCAAAACCAAAGGTGCTGGTTTCTGTTCCTGAGCCAGTAAATGAAACTTGAACAGTATCAGTCACACAAAGTTTGTTTTTGTCTAAAGTAAATGTTGTTTGGGCAGGTAGAGTGCTGGAAAGATAGATGATGGTTGGAACCCTGCGAAGGGCTTTCATATACTGGGCGTGCAAGGTTTTGAGTCTATTTTCATAGTTGCTGTTGACCGCTGCCTTCTTTTCCTCACTCAGCTTGCTGCACTGACCGTCGATCACGCCATTCTTAAAGGCTTCCAGCAGGTAGAATCTTTCTCTCGGTGCTGCAAACGGTTTCCTGCTTTTAGGACGTATCGCTTCCTGACTGGGGGTTTGAGGGGATCCTGATGTTGTGTATGAGTTAAAGTGTATCGTATTGGCTATGGCCGTCATAAAGGCGTCATCGACACCCAGTTCCGGCACCGACTCATACAATAAGTACGCTCCCTGCAGAGCGTGCGTAAAATGGCCTTGATCCTCCGCTCCGAATAATTTGACGTCACCCACCATGTAACCGTTGTCCGTAGCACTGTAGGGGTAGGAAAAATAGTCGTTACCATTATAGGTTTCCTCGAAGCCGGTGTTCTTCCAGTTCTTGATATATTCCCGGATGACCTTGCGGTAGCGGTCAATCGTTGGCTGATACTCCGTTGTACTGTTCAATGCCTGCAGATCCTCCAGCGCTGCCGTTGCTATGCCGATGCTTCCGATCCCGTTCAGGGCGCGGTTAAATGCCCGACTCCTGAAATCATCCGCTATTTCCTGCGGAATGCCCATGACTAGATCGAGGGAGTTGTTCCCTTCGAGCACCGGTTTTAATGTGGAAACGATGGCGTTAAGGAACTCTATGGCCTCGCTTAACTCTTCCGGACTCACTTCGTCGGGGCGCTGCAGTGCCAATTGGAGCGTAATTCTGGAGGAGACAGCCATGGAATACATGAAGGCCATACCCTCGGGATCTCTAGCCTTCAGTTGTGCAACATCAGGATAATCCACGCACAGCCTGGTGTAATGCCGGGCTGATAGGCGGAGTGCGTCGAGGAGACTTTTGTCGCCTGTCGATCGATAGGCCTGGTAGAGGTGAAGCCATTCTCCGACAGGAAAGAAGAACCGCCGACCCATGAATTCCTCCAAAGAGGCCATTGGATCGGTATAGGGTGCTTCCTGGATGGCGTAACCATTGGCCAGCGTCTGCCGGATCAGAATGTCAATCTCCTCCTTCGAAGGCAGTTTATCGGGGGAGAAAGGTTCCGGAGTCCAGTTTACAGGAGGCGTAAACGTTGGTGGGACGGGTCTATTCCTCAAAGTTTCCATGTCTGCCGTGGTGAGGCTCGGTCCCCTTTCGATGCAGTGCTCGCACATGTAATATCCTTCCACCTGTGCTCCCCACGCCTCGGCTTCTATCGGGGTCATGGCGACGTGCTCGGGACTGACTGTAAAGCGGTGGCACCCGGCATAATGCCATTTAATCATTTCACTTTTCATTTTTTGGGCGATGCCACTTGCATCCTCAGGGATATCCGCCTCCGGATACTTCCGCCGATAGCCTTTGAAGCAGCAGCGGTCTCGTCCTGACTGACCTGATTCGCCAATCCGCCAGCCCTCCATGTCAGCCTGCTCCAGCGTGATGACATTCTTCCTGTCCTTGAGGACCAGCATCGGGCAGTTTTCCTCATGGACACGCATCCAGAGTGCATCGCAGTATGCAGGGGTGTTGGGGTCGTACTCTTGCTCCGGGATCAGAAGCCAGGCCCTTCTGGCTGCTGCACCCTTATCTCCGTATTTGCTATAGTCGATGATGTCCTCCTGGGCTTCAGCATCAGTAAAGCATGCCAACAGGCAAACAGTGGTTATAAGCAGGGTGAATGCCTTAAGCATATTGCCTTGAATTTCTTTTTTCATTTCGGAGCGCCCCTATTTTTAAAAAACATATGGATATTCAACCACTTTTCTCCTGCCTTGCCACTGCGACCGAAAAAAAGATTGTTTTCATTAAATCAAAGTTTACGGACGTAATTTAATAAAAATAATCAAAAATTGTGAATGCAGGACATTTTACAAATTATGAGTCAAATAATTTTTCGATCGATCAAATAACCAAGCCAATTCCTTCTCCTCCGATTATTAATGACCGTTAGAATGATGGGAGTTTACACCTTAATGTTGATTCAATATCCGATGACCTGGAAAGAAATTTGCTGGCAAAAAGCTGGCAAAAAAGAAGGGATCACAAAACTCAAAATCTGTAACCCCTTGATATTATGTAAGCATAATATTTACAAAAAGAGTGAGGAACAGAGTGAAAGTGAAGAAAAAAGCAGAATGATCGTGCCTCGCTCTCGCTCTGCACACTCACTCTGCTTTTTGTGGAGCATACCGGAGTCGAACCGATGACCTCTTGACTGCCAGGGACAATACGGTATTTTCCACCGGACTCCATTATACTCTATAACACTCCATTACGAAAATAATGAACAGTTGTTTTTCCTATATACTATACCTGTTATCCGTTTGTCTGGCAAATTTTCTGGCAATTTTATGATATTTGATTCTTCCAGGTTCGGATTGTGAAATCCTCGTTCAAGCTTTCGTTAAAAACCACACAATTATAAAATGTTTTACTCTGTTTTGTCACTTACATAGAAAACCGATTTCACAGGATCTAAATACAACTGGCATCTGGTAAAAATTTCCCCATTTTCCTTTATAAATGTCTGACTAATCATTTCTTTCATATTTCCATTGTGTGGATTCCAATTTTCCAGCAGGTGTTTTCCTTTCAGAATAACTTCCGTATCAATAACCTCATCGCTCGAATTGGTAAACATATATATGTGCTTTCCATCTTTAATCTTATGGATATAGTTAAATTTTCCCCAATCACTTTGTAATACAGGTTCTGGCGAAAACCTGACATCGGCATTCATTCTTTCATCCAGTATTTTCAGAATGTTTTCTTTGTTTGGTTTAGGAATATGCACTGTAAATCCACCTTTTGCATTAGAATTGACTTGGATTTTTGTTGAATCCGGGTTCAAAGAATTTATTCCAAAAATTTGTTGAACCAATTCAATCACCTTTTGATCTTCACCCATTTCAGAAGACTTAGAGGGGAGTTTGGTAGTGGAAATAATCGTTCCACCGCTTTCATAAAAAGCACTCAGTTTTTGCAGTGTTTTCCAGGAAATGGTATTGCAACCAGTTAAAAACATCACTTTGTATTCCTGGTAATTTTCGACATTATCGAGTTTTATTTTTCCGTCTTCAATTGAATATTTGTCATCCAGCAAAAACTCGGGGTGAACAAAGGTGAAATCTCGTCTGATTTCATTTGTTAGGAGTCCGCTTATTTTCTGGTAATCGGTTTCGGGTGAAATATAAAAACCCTGACGAATGTTTTCTGGCTTGTTAAAACTGAAATATCCGGCCAATTCCTCGAATGGATACACTACTCCGATTTCTGAAACTCTTTGTCCGCCCTGGAGTAAGAAACAGGAACGGCCAACAAAATCGGAATACGCAGGTAGTGCTGGTGCAATTTCTTTGTTATAAGGCGAAACCAGCGGTACGATATAGACGTCTTCCGGGTTATACCACAAACCATGTGGAATCACAAAATTTACTCCTCTTGTAAACATTTCGAACATGGGCCGGTAAAGCATTAATGAGTCAAAATGCTCACCCCTTTTACTAAAAGCACCATAGATTTCTGTTGAAACCACAGGTCGGTCGTAATAATCCGCAGCAGAACTAATGAGCTTATGCCCGTTTTGTCCAAACTGATATTTTAAAATTACATCGACAAGTGGTATTTGTGTATAACGGTAAAATTTAAAAATATCACCGTTCATATCAATCGGTGTCGGATCGTAATTCCCCGGTGGGTGGCCAGTACTTTTTAGCCTGTGTTTTTCATCCCATTGAGCTACTAATTTTGGATAACCTTCCGCCAGTAATTCGGCCCGCGTATTAAAAAAAGCATTTCGAACCGATTCGGTTTCCGGACCGATATCGTACCATAATGCCGGGTAGAACGGCTTTGGGTCGTAACCATTTAATTCTTCGAACTTTTGATTGAGCAAACCTGTCCAGGTTCGCGGATGCTGCCAAAAACCCACATCATCGAAAAAGGTTTTTTTAATGGTGTTGCCAAAATAAGAGCTGAATTTTTCGGCAAATTTATCGTAGGTGAGGTGAATCATTTGCCGAACCGCAGTTGTGTCCAGGTAATCGACCAAAGGATAAACCTTGTGCCAGCTGTCTTTTACCATAGGGAATATCATAATTTTCCAATTTCCATCAGGAACATCCCATTTCAAAACGTCATCTTTTACAAAATCACTGATTTCGATTCTTTCTTTAGTCTCAGTATTCATAGCCACTGCAGCCATCAATTTGACAGCATTAATTGAATCGGAAAAAGTTTCAGGACCCGCAATTTCAGTTTCAATCATATCGAGCCTTTTCATGGTATGTTCAGGGAACAGCTCACCCAGTTTTCCGCCTGCCATCCCGGAAGGATAATCATTGTCGTCGTATAAAATCACTTCCATTTCCAGTTCTTCTGCCACGTCCAATACATCCTGAAAGCGGTTGAAATAACCGGCTGATAAAAACTTTGGAGTGGTTCCGGGTCTTGTCGGACTTCTTTCCGCCAGTGGCAGCAAACTCACCCCGGTAAATCCAACCTCGAATGCATCATTCATTTGCCTGCGAATTCCTTCAGTGGTCATTGAATCGTTTATGTGCCAGAAAGGCATGGGTTTGTATTGATTGGGGGGTGTTTTAAAGTTTTCTTTTACTGATTGCGCAACTCCGTCGATTAAGGAAAAAACTAAAATCAGGGTTAAGAATAACGGTTGAAATTTCATAGTCTATTTAATTTTTCTTGTAATATAAATCTGTATTCATTTGACAGGATAGTATCCAAATATCCCTGACACATTGCCAAAAAATGTACATTGTTATTTTCCGTTTACATCCCCTTGCTTTTTAATAAATCAAGTAACATTTAGTGCTGTAAGTTTTTTTCAATCGACTTCAAAACCTTCAATATCACCCCCTCTTCAAAACACTTCACCAAAAATCCCTCTCTGAATCTATCTGCTCGAACAATGGTGGTAATGATTTTACATTTGGTTGTTATATCCAGCGTGTTATAGTCGAAGTTTTTATTACTGATTATCTCTTTTCCCTCTTCCCATTCTCCCCAATCGAAATTAATCATTATAGGGATATCAATATACCATTTTCTCAAACTTATAGATTATCTCTGTTCCGAAGACATGGTGCACACACCGGTGCTATTGAGCACCTTTCTCCATTTTTGGCTGAGCAGTCAACATTTTCAAATGAGTGAGGATCACTATGCGTTGATATTATGATATTTACACTCCGGTATGAGGTGCTCAGTCCTTCCAGGAATGTTATGCTCACTTTGCTCAGGTATGCAGTGCTCAATGTGACTGGGATCTCCATTCAACGCTGGAAATTGGAATGACCGGTTTGCCAGAAGGCAAAAGCCATGTAGTCAGCCAAATCCTCCCAGTCCTTGGTCTTTGTGTTACCGATCCCATGGCCTGACTTGTAGTCTACCCAAAATAAGATGGGATTATGAGATGCATTCACTTCCTGTAACCGGGCGGCAAATTTAGCGGGTTGCCAAGCGATCACCCGGGGATCGTTGAATCCTGCAGTCACCAGCGTGGCAGGATATGCAACCCCCTCCTCCAGGTGTTGGTAACTATCCATCTCCAGCAGGGCAAAAAACTCCACGGAATCTTTCACTGTCCCGAACTCGGGGACGTTGGTTGGTCCGTTGGGGCTTTGCTCCATGCGCACAGTGTTCATCGAACCCACCAGCGGCAGGGCTGCCTTGAACAGGTCCGGACGATCGGTCATGGCCCGGCCGATCAGGATCCCACCTGCACTACCGCCGATAATAGCCGTGTGCTCAGGGGAGGAGTAGCCTTGCTCGTGCAGGTACTCCGTAACGGCGATCAGGTCCTTCCAGGTATTGGGCTTGTTGGTCTTGTATCCGGCCAGACGCCAGGCTTCCCCAAGAGCGC
>CAZOXI010000153.1:0-7193 GCA_964583445.1 uncultured Bacteroidaceae bacterium
GAAGAAAGGATAAACTAATCAACTATTATAAAAAGCAGCTTGCCGAGCTTGATCCGGAATTTGATTTAGAAAAACAAACAGCTGCATAAAAATTTAAAAAAAGGACGATTTTTTACTGTAAGAGCAAACAACGAAAATGAACGTGTCCTAATCAGTTAAGAACAACAGAGTATAGCCTAGAGCATGAAGATGAAAATTTTAACCTCTAACTGATTAATATAAAATATTAATAACTAGTATATTACATATAAATACATTACAGATGAAAAGGGGATCACTTTCTGAGATATTTTCTCGATGGTATTCTGTCAGTTTTATCTTCTGGAAGGTTTCCTTCGAGACACATTAACAAGGTGTTAATAATCAATGTGGTATGGAGCTAATTCAGAAGCTTATTTATTATAAAATGGTTGATGTATTTATATAAATTGGAAGGGAGTTGGCTGCCTTCTTTTTTTTGAACTGTAATTTAATGAACTGTAAGGTTCGCTGTATCCAACTGGACAGAATTAGGTCCTGTCATTATATAAAACTTTCCAGGTTCCAGGATCCATTCCGATTCTGCGTTGTAAAAGGAAAGTTTGTCAGGTGTAATCTCAAATTCAACTGTTTTCGATTCACCTGGCTCCAGGTGAATTTTCTTAAAACCTTTTAGTTCTTTCACTGGCCGGGTTACTGAGCTGATCCTGTCCCGGATGTACATCTGTGCGATCTCCTGACCAGCATAGGGACCTGAATTAACGATCTCGACCGAAACGATCGCATTTTCCCCTGGTGAAATTGTCGAAGGTTTAACCAGGGGTTTTCCGTATTCGAATGAGGTATAGCTAAGACCATAACCAAAAGGGTAAAGGTATTCCCTAGTGTCGATGACATAACGGATCTTCGCGGTGGGTTTCCGGTTGTAATAGGAGGGAAGATGTCCCACTGAGGCAGGGAAAGTGATGGGCAACTTCCCGCTGAAATTCATACGGCCCACCAGCAAATCGGCAACGGCCTGACCCGTAGCCTGTCCCGGATGCCAGCATTCGATAATGGCAGGTACATGCTCTTTGACATAGGTAAAAGACAGGGGGCGTCCGTTGAAAAGCAATACGATCACCGGTTTACCGGTGGCCAGCATCGCCTCCACCAGTTCGTTCTGCTCTCCCGCCAGGTTGAGGTCCGACCTGTCGCCCGATGAATTTGCCCATCCGGCTTCCCGGCAAAGGTCGGTGTTGCTTCCAAGGGCAAGTACAATCACATCGCATTTCCTGGCGACCTGCACTGCTTCCCTGATCAGTTTAAGGTTTTCCTGTCTGTCCCAAAGGGCTACATCCCGCATACTGTCGGGACCCATTCGCCGTGTCAGATGGCAACCTTGTGCGAACCGGACCCGTTCCGCTCCGAACTCTTCGATCATGCCTTCAAGGACAGTGGTGGCCCAGGCATTCGTACCGGCGTAGTTTCCATACTGGCAGGTATCGGCATTGGGACCGATCACCGCGATAGAACCGATGGAAGCGGGGTTAAGCGGTAAAAGCGCGTTCTCATTCTTTAAAAGTACCATTGATTCATGTGCCGCTTCCAACGCCAGTGCCTGGTGTTCTTCTGTATTGATGCTACTACCTATTTTGCTTATATCGGTATACGGATCATCGAAGAGTCCCAGTCTGAATTTAAGGGTGAGGATCTTTCGCACGCTCTCGTTCAGCAGTGTCTCATCCACCTCACCTGATCGGATAAGATCGACAAGGGCCGGGTAACAGTATTGTGGCGGTTCACTGAGGTCCACATCTACACCGTTCTCCAGGGAAAGTCTGGCAGCTTCCTCCCTGGACCCGGCTACAAAATGGAGATTTTGTAGTTGGGGGATGGCATTGTAATCGGACATGATGACCCCATCGTAACCCAGTTTACCCCGGAGTACATCACGTACCAGCCAGGGATTAATTGTTGCAGGCACACCATCTACCTCGTTGTAAGAAAGCATGATCGTTGTCACGCCGGTCTCTTTGACCGCGGCCTCGAAAGGGGGAAGGAATGCATTCATGATCTCGTTCCTGGAGATATTTCCCGGTGCGGTATTCACTCCGCCTTCGGGAAGGCCGTGACCGATAAAATGTTTAGCAACTGCACTCATATTTAAGTGTTCAATATCTTCTCTTTTCCCTTGAATAGCCCTGATAAAGCTTACTCCAAGCTGTGCAGTCAGGTAAGGATCCTCGCCGTAGTTCTCATCCGTGCGGCCCCACCTGGGATCCCGGACAATATCGAAATTCGGAGAGAAGAATTGATGCATCCCCATGGCCCGTCCTTCTTTTGCAACGGCTGAAAACAATTGGCTGAAAAGCGCTTCGTTCCAGGAACTGGCCAATCCGATGGAGGAAGGCAGGATCGTTACATCCCGTGTCATCACGCCATGGTTTCCCTCGGTGTTCATGATCACCGGGATACCCAGTCGGGTTTCTTCCACGAAGAACCGCTGGATCTCATTCATCTCCCTGGCTGCCTCTTCCGGGCTGTTGTGGAAGTACCTCCTGTGCAGGCCGCCGAGGCCATGCGAAGCGTATTTTTCGGCAAGTTCCTTTTTGTACTCCCCCTCCTTGCCCAGCATCTGCCAGACAAACAGGGTTTGTGCAACTTTTTCTTCAGGGGTCATCCGACCGAGAAGGTCTTCAACCCTCAGATCAATGGAAGCATAGGGATCGCGGTAAATCTCATTACGATTGCTAATGCAACTGGTAATAATCAGTGCACAAAGGATGAGAATAATTGTAGTTTTCATTTTTTAGCTATTATTCGCCCGGAGTATTCTCTTGCGGTTTTGATCTTTATTCAAACAAAATCCATGACATTTTATTTCCCTCACGAATCCGTTATGTTTTTGAATGATTTATTGCAACTAATTTAAACCAAAATTCATATTCATTGCTATTTTTCAGGAGTGGATTTAGTTTCCCACCTTGTTTAATACCCAATACTCCCTGTTCGTCATAAATAATTTGTACTTATTTTATTAAATCAACAATTTGAGTGAATATTTGAGAATAAGATAAACTATTATCATAATACTTCAACTAAACTATATATTAACTATATAGATATGAAAAACAGGATTTGGATTTCTTTCGTTAGTATTTTTTTGCTTGGTTCTATTTTTAATCTGGAACAACTGCATGCCCAGCTTCTTCCGGAACTACCAGAATTTCCACCTATAAGTTATGAAGGAATTACTGCTAGCTCAACGAATTACTCGTTACCTGGGTTCGGAAGTACTGGTTACAGTTCTTCTGATTATCAGGCGCTGTATGAAAACCTGACCGATTGGAAGGGATTGTCGGCTGGTGGTACAGGTCTTGATCTCACGGTGGATTTGTCGCAATTTGACCGACCGTTGCATCCGGGGTTGCTGAGCGCCTCGTCCAACGCAGCGGGACAAAGCCTATGGCTGACAGGCGGAACGAACCCGGCCTGGCAGGGCAATGTCTCGGCAACGGCCCTGGCCCGGCTGAAAGGTATTCAGGAGGGTCGTGCCCCGAAGGCGCATAGTGTATTTAACACAAATGGTGACCTCGATGAAATCTTCTTCTACGCTGATGAGCTTGGTGTTGATCGTGAAGAATTTTTTATCACACCGTTCGGTGCGGGTAAAACATCGGGATCGGCCTCCGCTCAGGCTGCCACCCTTACTCAAATGCTCGATTACGGCAGGAAAACAAAGGGCTACGATATCCGTAACCTGGAAATTGTATCTGAGCCTTATCATATGACTTCCTCTTCGCACATCAATTACCAGAAAGAGGGAGCCATTGCCATTAAGAACTGGTTCGCGACCAATGCACCTGGTGTTCCGTTCCAGGTAAAGGCTTCCGTGAGCCGCGCAACCACAGATAACAACAATGAAGGCAGTGAATCCACGGGATTATTCCTTGCCGATGTACTTCGTCCTTTCTGCACTACAATCGACCTGCACCCGTATGTATTTGGAGTAATCACACGAGGGGATTATAACCATACTACTTCAAATATACGTGACTGGGCCGTAGGTGAATCTATTGGTATGGCGAACCGTGTTGCGCATTTTGCCAAGCTTGCACGCAATGAATACAACCGTCCACTCGATGATGGCATTACCAGGTGGATTCAGCTTGGTGAATGGTCGGCACCGAAAGAAGAGTATGTCGGTGATTATGCCAGGAGCGGAAGCAAGACCAGCCGTGACGGTTGTATTGTTTTTCGAGGGATGGTTGGAGTGATGTACAAATTCCTGTTTCTTCAGGAATTGTCGAAAATCCCTAATGTACGCAATGCTTCCACCTGGGCAGATGTTGCCGGGACAATGACCAATGGCTATGCTACAAACTACCCAAAAACCGGCAATGGACAGATGATATGGAAAAATGATGATAATGTTACGTTTGCCCACTACTGGGGGTTCAAGACGATGCAGGATTATTGGGGTGTCGCGTGCCCGGAGATATCAGGAACAACGCCATACGCTGCAGCAGGAAAAGCAAGCAGCTACTATTTTGGCAGTCAGGGCCCCAATGTGATCGGCCCTTTTCCGGTGATGGTACCTCATATCAGTGTGAATGAGACCCAGGACAGGCTCTATGTTATTGTTGCCAATACTGATCTGACGACCTCCAGAGATGTGAACATTACGCTTGATGGCCGCAACTGGTCCGGTAGTAAGCCGACCGTTGTCAGCGCCAGGATCATTAAAGCGATTGAGAACAATACGCGCGATACCTGGAAAGGCGGAAGGATGGAATTTGGCAAGCTGGATGCGAATGGGGGAGAGATCGGTGGCCCGGGGAAATTCATCGATGATTATTCCGGCAACCTTTCTCTGAATGGAAATGTGTTAAGCTGGGCAGACCAGTCACCTTTTTCGATTGTCTATGTGGAGGTGGATATCACCCCACCTGTGAGTATGCTCCAAAACACCGGGTTTGAGGATAGCCTTACCTATTGGACAAGCACTGGGGCACCATGGGTGGTTGCTCCGGATGATCCGGATAATGCAGCTGAAGGCAGCAGGTATTTGTCCTGTAAATGGCGTTCGGGCGATGGCGATGAGGCTCCCGGCGTCTCCCAGGTTGTGGAATTGATCCAGGGAGGTGCAAAATACGCCTTCACATGGCAAACCTGGCTCAACGACCTTGGCGTAAATGCGGGTCTTCGTGTAACATGGCTCGATTCGCTTTCAAATCCGATCAATAGCGCAGAAACAGGACTTTCCACCGGGACAAATATGAGCTGGACAGAGAAAACGGATACGCTCACTGCACCCGACGCTGCGTTTAAGGCAGAAGTATATGTGGGCTTTATGGAAAAAGATGATGTAGGAGTGAATAACGAGGCTCGGTTTGACAGTGTAGTTATGGTGATGGTATTTCCACCAGACAAAGATAATGATGGAATTTCAGATAATTACGACAACTGCCTATTGACCGCCAACGCGGATCAGCTGGATACCGACAACGACGGTACTGGTGATGCCTGCGATAGCGACGACGATGGGGATGGTATCGCCGATGAAGACGACAACTGCCCGTTAACCGCCAACGCGGATCAGCTGGATACCGACAGTGATGGTATAGGCGATGCCTGCGATAGCGACGACGACGGGGATGGTATCGCCGATGCGGACGACAACTGCCCATTGACCGCCAACGCGGATCAGCTGGATACCGACAGTAATGGTATGGGCGATGCCTGTGATAGCGACGACGATGGGGATGGTATCGCCGATGAAGACGACAACTGCCCGCTGACCGCCAACGCGGATCAGCAGGATGCCGACGAAGACGGAATAGGAGATGCTTGCGATACAGATAACGATGGAGATGGCATAGCCGATAATGTCGACAACTGCCTGTTGATTGCCAACGCGGATCAGTTGGATACCGACGGTGATAGTATAGGTGATGCCTGCGATAGCGACGATGATGGAGATGGCATAACTGATGATGAAGATAACTGTCCGTTGACCGCCAACGCGGATCAGTTGGATACCGACGGTGACGGTATCGGTGACGCTTGCGAAGAAGTTGGAATGAATGCTGAATCAGCTAAAAGCCGTTCGCTAAATTTTTATCCCAATCCTGCGAATGATCAGCTGAACATCGAAATAAACGATACCTACATAGATGGGACATCCTCGATTTCAATCCTCGATATGATGGGCAGGGTTATGTATACCAGCGTTGTTCAGGAGCCGAAATTCAGTATTGAAATAAATGAGTTACCTGGAGGAATGTACTTAATCCGATACGGTTCTGAATTGCGAAACGAAATAATGAAATTTAATAAGGAATAGGAAATGAATCACCAATTTATTTTCAAACAACAAATACGAGATATGAAAAACAGAATTAATTTTATTTTTAGCATCATTTTGGTTGCACTCATTTTCCAAACAGAGGATATTTCTTCCCAGCCTCTTCCGGAACTGCCAAAATTCCCATCCATTAATTACCAGGGATTTACGGCGAAAGATAAAAATCATTCCCTTCCGGCTTTTGGCAGCCCTGGTTACAAGACGGCTGATTACGAGGCATTGTATGAAAATCTGACAAATTGGAAAGGTTTGTCTGCAGGTGGTGCAGGACTAGATCTTGCTGTAGATTTGTCAAAATATGACCGTCCACTGCATACGGGACTTTTAAGTGCTTCTTCCAATGCGGCAGTCCAAAGTTTTTGGCTTACGGGTGGTGAGAACCCATCCTGGCAAGATGATGTCTCTGATGTTGCCCTTGACCGGTTGAGGGGCATTCAAAAAGGGCGAGCACCGAAGGCTCAACGGGCGTTCACCAGCAAAGGTGCACTGGATGAGATTTTCTTTTATGCCCATGATCTTGATATTGATCTTAATGAATTCTTTATTACACCATTAGCAGCCGGGCAAAAGGCAGGGGCTCCTTCTGAACACGCTGCCAAGCTTAAAGAGATGCTGGATTATGGCAGGAAAACGAAGGGCTACGATATACGCAATTTAGAGATCGTTTCCGAGCCTTATCATCTTAGTTCTGAACAGCACATCAAATTCCAAAAGGAAGGTTCTATTACCATTAAGAAATGGTTTGAGGCTAATGCACCTGAGGTTTCATATCAGGTTAAAGCCTCCGTAAGTCGCGCTACACAAGATAATAACAATGAAGGCAGTGAATCCACGGGATTATTCCTTGCCGATGTACTTCGTCCTT
>CAZOXI010000154.1:0-7174 GCA_964583445.1 uncultured Bacteroidaceae bacterium
CATTTTGGGGTGACCATCACAGGCAGTTTTTCCACAAGGTCACGAATGATTTCGAAGGATGCACTCCCGGAACCCACAATAATACCTGCCCTGAGTATGGTCACCGGGATTGCTGATTTTTCCAGGATCTGTTCTACACTTTTCCGCGATTCGAGGTGACTGCTGAGACGGTCCGAATTGCTGATCCCGCTCAGGTAAATGATCTGCCGGACACGGGATTGTTCGATCGCTCCCAGAAAATTGATTGCCGAACGCTCTTCAAGGTCCTGGAATCCCTTAAGTGTTGCACTCATGGAATGCACCAGGTAATATGCAATGTCGATAGTATCGGGGATGTTCTTTAATGAATCAGGCTGAAGAAGATCGCCCTCGATCACATGGTGGTTATCCAGCGTTAGGAGATTCTCCTGCACCCTGGTTGTATCCCGGACAAGAGAAATTACTTCGTGACCATTTTCCAGCAGGACTGGTAGCAGCCTTTTTCCAATATATCCGGTAAGCCCGGTGAGCAGAATTCTCATCCCTTACTTTAGTATATACTTCTATGAGACACCCGCCCCCTTGAATTGTTCTTCTCTTAGTGAAATCCTGGGCTGTAGTTCTGGATCATGCAGTTGATTTCCTCATATAGAAAGGTAAATTCAGGATCGTGTTATAAAAGTAGAAAGTCTTTATTATATTTATTACCCGTTATTCGATGTACTTCTAATAAATTGTATTAAAAAATGTAAATCTATGAAAGAGAAGAGTATTGAACTTTTGAACAGGGCTATTGCCGATGAACTCACTGCTGTACACCAATACATGTATTTTCATTTTCATTGCGATGACCAGGGATATGACCTCCTTGCAAACCTGTTCCGGAAAACTGCCATTGAGGAGATGTTGCATATTGAGCAGCTTGCGGAAAGAATTTTGTTCCTGGACGGAGAGGTGGAGATGGAAGCTTCGGACCAGGTAAAGAAAATTCATGAAGTGAAAGAGATGCTTGAACTTGCAGGAAAGATGGAGACCAGCAGTGCCAATGACTATAATCATTGGGCCAATGAGTGTTCTCAAAATGCTGATTCTGCATCAAAGAAATTATTTGAATCGCTAGTTGAAGACGAGGAACGACATTTCGATCAGTACGATGACGAGATGGACAATATGCGCAAATTCGGTGACAACTACCTGGCGTTGCAATCCATCGAACGAAGCAAGAATGTAGGCGGAGGCGGTGCACCGGCCTGAACTGGTTGAAGGGAGGCACAGGTGCGTCGCCGGGCTTTCTTTTTTTTGCTACATTTATAGAATCAAACACTCCGTTAAAACGAATACATGAAGCAAGTCATCGCAAAAATAAAACAGATCTTTGCTACGATCCTGTTGGTGCTTTTATTCAGTGCGGCAAGCCATGCGCAATCTTTCAGGATGAACCTTTATCCTGAGGGGATGGTACCCAATTACAAAGATGCAGGGGAGAAAGAGATCCGGGATACCACTGATGCAGTCAGGATCAGTAAGGTCCAGGTACCCGATATTGCAGTCTTTCTTCCGGCAAGACAGCATATGACAGGAGAAGCAGTCATTATCTGTCCCGGTGGCGGATACCGCATCCTGGCCTATGATAAGGAAGGGGAGGACATTGCCAAATTCTGGAATTCAAAAGGCATAGCAGCCATTGTGCTGAAATACCGGCTTCCCACTTCAGATGCCCAGGTAGTTCCACATAAAAGTCCGCTGATGGATGCACAACGCGCCATGCGCATGGTGCGTTATTATGCTGCAGACTGGGGCATCGATCCGGAGTTGATCGGGATCATGGGATTTTCAGCGGGCGGACACCTGGCCTCTTCCCTGAGTAACCATTTTGATGCGGGCAATCCAGGTTCCGATGATCCGGTAGAACGTGTGAGTTGCAGGCCTGATTTTTCCATCCTGGTCTATCCCGTAATAAGCTTTACGGGCGAACTTCAGCATTCGGGCAGCCGCAGGAACCTGGTTGGTGATGATGAACAGCTGATGCGGTACTATTCCAGTGAAATGCAGGTAACAGGAAAAACACCACCTGCTTTCCTGCTCCATTCTGCTGATGATAAGTCAGTTCCGGCTGAAAACAGTATTGTTTATTACAGGGCGTTGCTGAAAAATGGTGTCCCCGGGGAACTGCACATCTATCCCCACGGCGGCCATGGCTATTCACTCGCCATAGGCAGGGGGCACCTTTCGGGATGGCCGGAACGTGCCTTTGAATGGGTGAAATCATTTCAGGATAATTGATGCGCCACATGCCCACGACGGGTACATCTGCATGTTTACGACATTTTCCTGGATACAATGACATCCGGCAGATAACACCAGCTACCCGGCATTCAGCACCCGGCGGCACGCGCGAGATACCGGGCCGAAAGTACTGCTGGCTCCACAGGACTCACCGAAACGGAAGTGCTATTTCTTTACCAGGGAAATAATCAATCCGACCACTGCCCCGACACCCCCGGAGATAAGTATGTTCTGCTTGATCTCTTTCAGCCCGGTGATGCTCCTTCCTATGGATTCAAGAATATTTTCAGAGCTTGTAAATATTGCCCTGACCTCGATGTATTCACCGGAAATCCGGCCAAAGATAAGATATCCCAATACGAACCCGATCACCGCAAAAATGAGTGTGTAAATGATAATACGTTTCATAATTAGCTCTATTGAGTATGCAAGATAGGTAATTATCTGCAAGAAATATTCTTCAAATTCGATTCGAAACTATTTTGTTTTTATATATTTAAATCTGTTATTTGCAGGAATTAAATAGTTAGAATATGAAACTTATTATCCCAAAAGATTACGTATCATTCCTGAATCTGAAAGAGACAGAACGAGCCATCAAGGTGATCAAGGATTTTTTCCAGGAGAATCTTTCTTCAGAACTCAAATTGCGCAGGGTCACAGCACCATTGTTTGTGCAGCGGGGCACCGGCATCAACGATGACCTTAACGGAATTGAGCGTCCTGTCAGCTTTCCCGTAAAGGACATGGAGGGTACAACGGCAGAAATTGTCCATTCACTGGCCAAGTGGAAAAGAATGATGCTTGCCGACTATGAGATCAGCAATGGATATGGGATCTATACGGATATGAATGCCTTAAGGCCCGATGAGGAGTTGGATAACCTGCATTCCATTTATGTGGATCAGTGGGACTGGGAAAAGATCATTATGCCGGAAGAGCGTACACTGGAGACGTTGAAGGATATCGTGGAAAGGATCTATGCAGTGATGAAGCGGACTGAATTCATCGTGTATGAGCATCACCCCGAAATATTACCGACGCTTCCCGGAAAAATTAAATTTATTCATACAGAAGAACTGGAATCCATGTACCCTGCCCTGAGTCCCAAGGACCGTGAAGATAAGATCGCAGCAGAATTTGGTGCGGTATTTATCATTGGAATAGGTCATGATCTGCCATCGGGTGCACCACATGACGGAAGGGCACCGGATTATGATGATTGGTCCACCGAGACTGCAGCAGGGTACAGGGGACTGAACGGTGATATCATTGTATGGAATCCTGTCCTTGAGCGTGCTTTTGAATTATCCTCCATGGGAATACGTGTAGACCGCACTTCTATGCTGCGGCAGTTGAAGATACAGGGCAAGGAGGAGCGAAAGGACCTGTTTTTCCATAAGCGCCTTCTTGCGGGCGAATTTCCTGAATCCATCGGGGGAGGCATCGGGCAGTCTAGACTCTGCATGTACTTTCTCCGTAAAGCACATATCGGGGAAGTCCAGGCCAGTCTATGGCCCGGTCAGATGGTTGACCACTGCAAAAAGAGCGGTATTATCCTGATGTAGCTATTCCTTTTTACTCCACAATTTGTAGGCGCCATAAAAGGAAGTGAGTCCGAATACCACGGCGAATATACCTATAATTACTGCTACCGCTTCCTTTCCCTGCGCAGGATTTACGAGTAAGAGGATACCAAAGATCAACACCAGGCTGTTCCTGAGGAAAGGAGCGCTGCTGATCCTGGCGCGTTCCCTGATCAGCATCCATAAATTGATGAGTCCGCTCAGAAAGGCAATTACGCCAAGGATAACGATAAATACACTGGCAAGCAGTGCAGGGAAGAGGGTGAACACAATCCCGAGTCCGGCGTTAACGATCCCTTCAATAAACAACAACTGGTTAATTTTCTCCCGTTTGTATGTTGAGCTGAAAAGCAGGAACCCTGCTGCGATCAGCATGATGATCCCGAGTAGCCGCGTGAGTGCTACGAGGGTGACCTCCGGGTTGGAGAGCACAAATATACCTGCAGCAAGCATAATGATCCCCTGCAGGACCAATATCCATGGGTTGGTTTTGATTACAATTCTGGTATCCATAGAGTGATGTGTTTTTTAAAATTTTATGTTACTTGTTTTGCTAAATAAAAGATCGATACAGTTGGATTAGTTTTCTTCCTGTTCGGTATCTTTATTAGTGGTGTCATCCTTTTTTTCCGATTCCAGCTTACTGGAAAGATTGTCCAGTTTCTCATGCAGGTCATTCAGTTGAGTACTGCTCTTTCCCATTTCCGAGGTTTGCATTTTAAAGAGAACCTCCTTCATCTTCAACAGCTCGATGTCCTTTTCCATGAGCGCGATCTTGTGCATGCTGTCTTTCTCTTTCCTGTCTTCCGTCATTTTATTCATGTGAATAAAATATTTGAGGGTCAGCAGTGCTGCGAGACCCAGTAGAAAGAAAAATGCAAAAGGATACCCGCCGATAACGGAGAAACCTGCATTGGTATTCAGCTTAATAGAAAAAACTTCCCAGTTGAAAGCGGCATAATAGATCCACACAGCAATATACAGGGCAAGTGTAATGTTTGTTACATTTATCAGTATTGTTCTTCTCATAGGGTTGGAATTAAAATGTGCGATTGAAAAAAAGTGCGGCAACGTGCAGTTTTGCCAGTGCCGGATGCCGCAATAAATAATTTATTTGTCTTCCTCATCCTTCAGGTCAAGGATCTGCTGGTCGAGCTCCTCCATTTCCTTCATGGTGGATTTGATCGCTTTCCTTCTGAGAATGGTCGGGGGAACCTTATTGTCGTTGTTTTTCACCATCAGGTAAAAATTCATCCCCAGCTGGGCCGCAACCTTTTTCTTTTCCTCGTTCAATTTGCGGACCTCACCCTGGTCGCGGTATTTTTCTGCAAGTTCCTGGGCCCTGTTCACGGCATCAAGGGTAAGTTCTTTGCCGGATTCGAATACTTCTGAAGTTTTTTCCCTGATTTGTCCAAAGATCTTTTCTGAATATGAAGAGATCTTTTCTCCAAGGTCCTTGGCTTCTTCACCTACGATGCGGGCGCCTTCGTTAATGTTGCCTTTTGCATCTTCCCAAAATTCATTTTTATTATCTTTTTTTGCTGTCATGATATCTTTATTTTTTAATGTTTGTAATGTTGCTTGCTGTTACCTGCAAATAAGTTACGATTTTTTATTTCGTCTTCCGATGAAATAGAATACTAAAATAATCAGGAGCCCTGCGATGATGAGCGCGATAGCTGTTATTCCCAGTGCGCTTGCAGCCTTGGATCGACGCTCTTCAATCTCTGCCTTCTTACTGGCCAGCTCTTGTTGCTCTTCAGCAATCTCCGACTTAAGCGTTTCAATTGCACTTCTCCGTTCCCTGATCTCCGCTTCCAGTTCGCTCAGCAGTTCGTTGTCAGACAACCCGGATACAGAGGATGCAGTACTTTCGCTGCCTTCTTTCATAAGTGCAGCCTCTTCCTCCGAAATCAGCGCTTCCTGCTCTTCCAGTGCAGATCTTTCAGCCAGTATTTCAGCCAGGTCTTTGCTTTTTACAAGTGACATCTCTTCATCTACGCTGGCAAGTTGCTCATCCACAGTTGAACGCTGCTTATTCAGTACGTTGCGGATGGAATCCAGGCGTTGCATTTCAGCAGTTACGCTCTGCTGTTCATTTTGCAGGCGTTCCATCTCTTCACTGGTAAAGCTTTCTATGGTTTCATTTTCGCTGTATTCCTGCTCCATCATATTTCGAAGACGCGATTCAAGAGCATCCACATCGGCCAGCCATGCGGTGATGGTAGTGATGGAGCTTTCAGCGTTTTTGATCTTGTTGTTCTCTTCCTGGATATATCCTTCTATTTCGCTGATTTTCAAGTTGTAATTTTCAAGTTCTGTGTTTTCAGCACCTTTCCTCAACAGATCGTTTTTCTCCCTCAGGTAAAGATTCTTTTCATCATTCAGTAACTGGATTTTCTTTTCTGCAAGGGCAATTTTTTGCTGGTTCAGGGCGAGTTCCTGTTGCTTGACCAGTCGTTGCCTTTCAATATCATCCAGTCGCTGGTCCACTTCTTCAATTCCCGTTACAAGTTTCTCCCTTGCAGATCCGAGTTGGTCAGACAATTGCTCTTCTTTGACACTGAGCGATTGCTTCTCCTGGTCCATCTCCTGGATCTTTGATGCCACTGTGTCAAGACTGTCATTGAGTGTGCTCAGCCTGTTCTCCAGGGTTGTTTTTTCCCGGGCCAGAGAATCCACCTGTGCTTCTTTCAGCGTTGTGGCTACATCTGACTGAACCTTTTCCACTTTTTGCATTTCAGATTCAACCTGTTGCTTCGACTCCAGGAGCTGATTTTGTTCCTTCACCAGGGAATCCCTGGTTTTCTGGAACTTCTGCAAAAGGTTTTCCATCGACTCCTGCTCTTTTTCAAGCACCTGGGCCTGTTTATCAAGTAACTTCTGCGCCTCTTCATTTGATTGTTCTGTGGAACATCCGGTGATGACCAGCAATCCTGCGATCAATCCTGTCCCTATCCGGTTTAAAATTGTGATTTTCATTTTCATTTTGTATTTTCATTTAAGGGTTTATAATTTTATAAATACCTTTAATACAAGAACATACATGACACATGGAGAGCGTTTATGTATCAGGTTACTACCGCAACTAAATTATTCTGTGCTGTTATTTAGCTCGACACTCCTTCCAGGGCTCAGTTGCAATAGGCTACATCACTCCCGGGAAGCATTGTAAGCAAAGCCACACCTCTTTATTGGGCGAATGCACAAGGCTTTACTTCCTCTAAAGCATCAAGTCTGTTTGTCGTTAAACTCACCTGGTTTTGAATTTTCAGAGCTACTTTTCATTTTTGCAGATTTCAATTCGCTTTCTAATTTGCTGA
>CAZOXI010000155.1:0-7124 GCA_964583445.1 uncultured Bacteroidaceae bacterium
AATGGCCATGCGTTGTTCCTTCGGCATCATTAATGCAGAGCGCAACTCGGCA
Source organism: uncultured Bacteroidaceae bacterium (assembly GCA_964583445.1). Lineage (GTDB taxonomy): Bacteria > Bacteroidota > Bacteroidia > Bacteroidales > M55B112. The sequence continues at coordinate 53 of CAZOXI010000155.1, forward strand.
TAGCAAACGATATTTTTATAACTTTGAGATGACGCCATACAACTATCAATACATGACCGGCATTAAATGTATAAAAAGATGAAAGCCGAAGAGTTACGAATAACCATTTATTCCTACACGGATATCGGGGAACTGCCAGGGACAGGAGCCGAATTGATCCGACTGGCGAAAGAAGCAACCGGAAATGCCTGGGCGCCCTATTCCAGGTTTCGCGTGGGTGCGGCACTTGAGTTGGAGAATGGCACGATCATCACAGGGAACAACCAGGAAAATATCGCTTTCCCCTCGGGACTGTGCGCAGAGCGTGTGGCCCTTTTTTATGCCGGTTCACAATATCCGGGTGTGGCCATCAAAAGAATAGCACTCGCCGCCTTTGCAGATGGTAAATTTGTTGCGCGGCCCGTTTATCCTTGCGGGGATTGCAGGCAGGTACTGCTTGAGCATGAGAACAGGGTAAGTAAACCCGTTGAAGTGATCATGTACGGCGAAGATGAGATCAAGCTGGTAAAAAGTGTCAGTGACTTACTTCCCCTGCCATTCGATTATAATCTGACCCCTTGATCTTTCCTGAAAAGATGAAAAATATCGCGTGAGGGAAAGGGCGCCTCTATCTCCAGCGGCTCCTTCTTTACCGGGTGAATAAAGGAGATTCTCCTGGCATGCAAACTGATCCCGCCGTCGCGGTTGGGCCGCTTTGCTCCGTATTTCATGTCTCCTTTAATGGGGCATCCGATGGAAGCCAGCTGCGCCCTGATCTGGTGATGCCGGCCAGTCTCCAGGATCACCTCCAGCAAGTGGTACCGGTCAGATGAGTCCATGTACCGGTAATGCAATACGGCATGCTTTGAATGCTTCACTGCTTCGTGATGACAATAAGATTTATTCTGCCTCGTATTGCGCGTCAGGTAATGCTCGAGTGTGGCAACCGGCGGATCGGGGATCTCGCTTACAAGTGCCATGTAGATCTTTTCGACTTGCTTTTCCCTGAACAGGTTCGTCATCCTGCCCAGCGCCTTGCCTGTTTTTGTATAGACCACCACTCCGCTTACCGGGCGGTCCAGCCGGTGAGGTATCCCCACAAACACATTCCCCGGCTTATGATCCCGCTCCCTGAGGAAACCTTTCAGCTTCAGATCCAGGGAGACATCGCCGGTCTCATCTCCCTGTACAATGTCAGACACGGCTTTATTAAGGACGATCAAATGATTGTCCTCATACAGCACTTCGATACCATACTTTTGTTGAAGGGACATCCGGAAGAATTTGGTGACTAATATTGCTCCCGCTCGTTAGGGAAGTCGCCTGAACGCACATCCTCAATGTACGTTTTCACAGCTCCGGAGATCTCTGCATTCAGGTTATGATATCGCCTCAGGAAACGCGGAGAAAACTCCTGTGTGATTCCCAGCATATCATGGACCACCAGCACCTGGCCGTCTGTATGGTGCCCTGCGCCGATCCCGATGGTTGGGATCCGCAGCATGCCTGAGACCTTTTCTCCAAGTTTCGCAGGAATCTTTTCCAGCACAATGGCAAAGCATCCTGCCTTCTCGAGTTTTTGTGCATCCTTGATTAGTTTTTCAGCCTCTTCGTTCTCAGTGGCACGCACCACGTAAGTACCGAACTTATGGATGGCCTGGGGGGTGAGCCCAAGGTGTCCCATTACAGGGATCCCGGCAGAAAGGATCCGTTCTACTGAATCCATTATCTCGACACCTCCTTCCAGCTTTACCGCACTCGCACCAGTCTCTTTCATGATCCTTACCGCCGAGGCCAGCGCTTTTTTTGAATTCCCCTGGTAGGTCCCGAAAGGCATGTCCACAACGACCAATGCACGCTTTGTGGCACGGACCACCGAGGCTGCATGGTAAATCATATTGTCGAGGGTAATGGGGAGGGTAGTCTCAAATCCTGCCATCACATTGGAAGCCGAATCGCCCACCAGGATGATATCCACGCCGGACTGGTCCAGGATCCTGGCCATGGAATAATCATAACCGGTCAGCATGGCGATCTTCTCACCCTTTAATTTCATCTCATGCAACACATGAGTGGTTACTTTTCGAACAGAGCTGTGCACTGACATAAACCTGTGTTTTTTTTGCAAATTACTGAATAAAATTCGGATTAGAGAGGGAAAAAGCCAAGAATTACTGCGTCAAAATGTCAGAATATCCAATTGATTTTCGAGATATCTGACACATATCAGTGGATCTGGATGTCAATTTTACATAAATCCCGCAAAGAAAGATACTGGCATAATCATTGACCAATTAATGACAAACAAACGAAAACATACAAACTTTAATAATATGAGTAAAATAATTGGTATAGATTTAGGAACAACGAACTCTTGCGTTTCTGTTATGGAAGGGAACGAACCTGTCGTGATTCCCAATAGCGAAGGAAAAAGAACAACGCCTTCCGTAGTCGCATTTGTAGAGAACGGTGAAAGAAAAGTTGGCGATCCTGCAAAAAGACAGGCCATCACCAACCCGGATAAAACCGTATCCTCCATCAAACGATTTATGGGTGAAACGTATGACAGGGTATCCAAAGAAATTGCGCGGGTTCCTTTCAAAGTTGTGAAAGGAGAGAACAATACGCCACGCGTTCAGATCGAGGACCGGAAATATTCTCCACAGGAGATTTCAGCAATGGTACTGCAGAAGATGAAAAAGACTGCAGAAGATTACCTGGGTTCCGAGGTGAAAGAAGCAGTGATCACTGTACCTGCATACTTTAGTGACTCGCAGCGCCAGGCAACCAAAGAGGCCGGAGAGATTGCAGGACTAACTGTGAAGCGCATCATCAATGAGCCTACTGCAGCTTCGCTGGCATACGGACTCGACAAGAAATCATCTGACCTTAAAATTGCCGTATTTGACCTGGGTGGAGGTACATTCGATATCTCAATCCTGGAGCTGGGTGATGGTGTATTCGAAGTTAAATCCACAAACGGTGACACCCACCTTGGTGGAGACGATTTCGACCAGGTGATCATTGACTGGATGGTGGAAGAGTTCAAGAAAGACGAAGGCGTGGACCTGAAAAAAGATCCAATGGCACTGCAGCGACTCAAAGAAGCTGCTGAGAAAGCTAAGATTGAGCTTTCAAGTTCTACGCAAACTGAGATCAACCTGCCATACATCATGCCGGTGGACGGAATTCCAAAGCACCTTGTTAAAACATTAACCAGGGCGAAATTTGAAAGCCTGGCCGACAAGCTGATCCAGGCAACCATTGAGCCCTGTAAAAAGGCCATGAAAGATGCTGGTCTATCAGCTTCTGATATCAACGAGGTAATTCTCGTTGGTGGATCTACCCGTATCCCTGCGATCCAGAAGGTCGTGGAAGATTTCTTCAAGAGGGCTCCTTCAAAAGGCGTGAATCCTGATGAGGTTGTGGCCGTTGGTGCAGCCATCCAGGGTGGTGTGCTCACAGGAGAGGTCAAAGACGTACTGTTGCTTGATGTCACCCCGCTTTCTCTTGGTATTGAGACCATGGGCGGTGTATCCACGAAGTTGATCGAATCCAATACCACGATTCCGACCAAGAAGACACAGACCTTTACAACAGCAGCTGATAACCAGCCATCTGTGGAGATCCATGTGCTGCAGGGTGAACGTTCCCTGGCCAAAGACAACAAAACCATCGGGCGGTTCCACCTCGACGGAATACCACCTTCACCAAGGGGTGTCCCACAGATCGAAGTAACTTTCGACATCGATGCGAACGGTATACTCAATGTCTCTGCAAGGGACAAAGGAACCGGCAAAGAGCAAAGCATCCGTATCGAAGCTTCATCAGGTCTGACCGAGGACGAAATCGAAAAAATGAAGCAGGAGGCCAAAGCCAACGAGGAATCCGACAAGCAGGTGAAAGAGCGAATCGAGAAACTCAACAATGCCGACAGCCTGATTTTCCAGTCGGAAAAACAGCTGAAGGAGTATGGCGATAAGCTTCCGGCTGAGAAGAAGGAAACCATCGAAGCAGCATTGGGAAAACTGAGAGATGCCCACAAAGCTGAAGATCTTGCTGCAATTGACACCGCCACAGAAGAACTCAACAATGCATGGCAGACCGCCTCGCAGGATATGTACAATGCCAGCCAGGAGCAGCAGGGTGCAGAACAACAAACTGCAGATGCGGAAACAGGTGGTGGAAGCGAGAAAAAAGGCGGAGACGATGATGGTGAAGTAACAGATGTTGACTTTGAAGAAGTAAAATAACAATTGTTCAATTTATACACCATATATATCCCAGAAGCCGGTTCAGAAAAGAACCGGCTTCTCTATTTTACATAGGGACACTCCCGGATCTGCAATATTCAAGCTCCAGTTTTGAGATGTAAGGAAATGATTTGGGGGTTATGTACATTTGCATCATACTTACCATAAGGTTTTATCGTTACATAGTAAAAGGAAAAATAATGCGCATCTCATATTTCATGCTCCTGGTTGTATGGATACTCCCCGCAGGGGCAGTTGGTCAAAATGCACTTGACAGTGACGGTTTGCGTACCGGGCCATGGACAGGGTATTATGCCGACAGCACCATCAGATACGAAGCTGAATTCAGCAGCGGAAAACCTGTTGGGCTGATGAAAAGATACGATCAACAGGGGAACCTTACGGCCACGATGGATTTCTATCCCGGCAGCGACCGCTGTTTCGTCAAAATGTATGCAAAGAATGGGAAACTGAAAGCACGGGGCATTTACGAACAACAACAAAAAGATTCCACGTGGGAGTATTTGGGATCCAATGGCACCGTGAGAATGATCGAAAACTACACCCACGGGGAGCTGTCAGGAATCACCGAAACCTTCTATCCTTCCGGCAATATTTCAAGGAGGATGCATTACAAATCAGGTATCAGGCAGGGTCCATGGATCCAGTTCTTCGAGAATGGTGACACCATGCTGGTTGCATCCTACCAGGATGACAAGCTTCATGGCGCTTACAATACATTTTACCAGCAGGCCGGGTCGCAGATCTCAGGAAAATATTTCAGGGATGTAAAAGATGGAGAATGGAATTACTATTCCGAGGAAGGTGAATTGATTTCTGTGATCAAATATAACAAAGGCAACGTGCTCAATCCTGAAGAACTGGAAAGAAAATACGAAACATTCATTCAACAGCTTGAGGAGACCGAGGGTTCCATTCCTGATCCTGCCATGGGCTGGGAATAGCGCACAGGATCGAAAAAAACCAACACGCAACCAACCACTGCAAGGCTCCGCAGAAAAAAATATACCGGAACCAAACCACCCACGGTGCAGATTTGTTATATCTCCATATATCATCAACCTTGACTGTGTTCCGGTTCCATATGTATGCAAAGAATCTTTCATATTTGACCGGTTCAGAGTAGGAACCTGAAGTGCAATTTGTTATCTTTAAATTATGAGAAGACATCTGATCACCTTAGCATCCCTGTTGATCTTTTTGCCAGCAACACAGGCTCAGCGCATAGCGCCCGACACCTATTGGTATTTTTTTACAGACAAAGATGGGAACGGGTATACCGTCGACCAACCCGAAGCATTCCTTTCACAGCGGTCCATCGATCGCCGTGCCTGGCAATCCCTTCCGGTGGACGCTTCTGACCTGCCGGTGAGCGCAACATATATCGACAGCCTCTCCTCACTCGGTTTATCAGTGCTGCATGTTTCAAAATGGCTTAATGGTGCACTGGTGGAAAGCAATGACCAACAACTTACAGATACGCTTTACATGCTCTCATTTATTGATTCTGTGCAATGGGACTACTCAAAAAAACCTGTCTTCTATCCGCCAGCTCCTTCCGGTAAGCGGTTCGCTGATCCCCTCGTGGTTCCACCTGACTATGCATATGGTTTTTCCACGGAACAAATCAACCAGTTAAAACTCGACTACCTGCACGAGCAGGGCTATACAGGTAACGGGGTAACCATTGGCGTTTTGGATGCGGGATTTTACCGTATGCCCGTATTACCGGCATTCGAAACAGCCTACTCCACCAAACAGGTGATTGCAGGCAGAAGTTTCGTACATGAGATCGACGAAGTCTATGGTGCCCATTCCCATGGCATGAGTGTCAGCTCCATTATCATTGCCGACTGGCCCGATAACCTGGTAGGCGCGGCACCGCATGCCAACCTGGCACTGGCATTGACAGAGAATCCATTTTCAGAAACACGCATAGAAGAGTATTCCTGGATCGCAGGAGCTGAATGGGCCGACAGCCTGGGTGCTGACATCCTCAATACATCGCTTGGATATACCGAATTCGATGATTCAACGACGAATTTCACCTATGCTGACATGGACGGAAAAATATCCCACATTTCAGTAGCCAATGGCATGACTGCAGCAAAAGGAATGGTCAGTGTTACCAGCGCAGGAAATTCGGGCAATAACCCCTGGCGCTATATTGGTGCTCCTGCCGATGCGACCAACATTCTCTCTGTGGGAGCTGTTGACCAGGCAGGGTTGCTTGCCACCTTCAGCTCAAGGGGTCCCACGTATGATCACAGGATCAAACCGGAAGTTTCGGCGATGGGTGCACGTACTGCGGTGCAGGCCACTGACAGCACAGCGCGACTGGGCAGTGGCACTTCCTATTCCGCTCCCATGATCGCCGGAGCCGCTGCAGTGCTCTGGCAGGCTTATCCTGCTCTTACCTCCTCAGAACTGATGCGATGGATCATAGAATCCGGTGATCGTTACAATGCCCCGGATACCCAATATGGATATGGGATCCCTGACTTCCAGGCGGCATTCTGGGCCATTACTTCCACAGGACATACTTCTGTGACCGGACAGCTCAAGGTGTATCCAAACCCATTCAGCAACTATGTCTTTGTTGAAGCTCCCTCCGACCTTGGCGGCGTTTACGGAATGCAGCTTTATGATATCCGGGGACAGGCGATCTATGCTGCAGAGATTACAGCCCCTGGCAGGATTGACCTGCCCGCAGACATCAGGCCGGGCATGTACATCATTGAGCTGAACAATGGAACAGAATACTTCAGAAGTCGCATCATCAGGCAATAATGGTTATTGAACGCATTATACTCAGTACC
>CAZOXI010000156.1:0-7096 GCA_964583445.1 uncultured Bacteroidaceae bacterium
AACCGGAACGAAGTGGAGCTCATTAGGCCGACGAAGGAGGACGAATAACGCACCTTGAGATAAACCGAAATTTATAGCTAATTATATCATAAGGCTTTAAATAAGATATATACGAATGAAGAAAATAGCCATCCAGGGAGGGTATGGAGCTTTCCACGAACTGGCAGCCATTAAATATTTTGGGAGCGAAGAGATCGAGATCCTGCCTCGTGATACGTTCAGTGACATGCTGAGTTCGATCAAAGAACAGCGTTCTGATTTTGGGATTATGGCGATTGAAAACTCCCTTGCAGGCAGCATCCTGCCGAATTATAACCTGCTAAAGGAGACTCCCATGCGGGTGATCGGTGAAGTCTACCTGCGCATCAAGCAAAATCTTGTCGCCTTGCCCGGTACAGAGATCAGTGGTATCCGCGAAGTATTTTCACATCCCATGGCCATCCTGCAATGCAAGGAATTTTTCAAAAAATATCCACACATCAGGCTGATTGAAAGTGTCGATACTGCACTCAGCGCAAAGGAGATAAGCGAGATGAAGATCTCAGATGCCGGCGCCATAGCAAGTCGTATTGCTGCAGAAAAATATAACCTGAACATACTTGCCGAAGGGATTGAAACCAATAAGATGAATTATACCAGGTTTCTGATCCTGACTGAGAACGGGAATGAGATTGAAAAGGAGAATGTAAACAAAGCTTCCATACATTTTGCCCTTGCGCACAAGATTGGGTCACTTTCCAAGATCCTGTCCATATTTTCCTTTCACGAGATCAACCTGGCCAAAATACAATCGATGCCCATCATTGGAAAAGATTGGGAATACCAGTTTTACGTCGATCTTGAGGTGAATGATTATGATATGTATAAAAAAGCGCTCGAATCGATCAAGCCATTTACCTCAGGTCTGATGATCATGGGTGAATATGTTAAAGGAGAAGTTTATTTTGATTAATGATAACAGATTATGGTTGTTGATGTAGATTTAAAACCGTTGACCCTGCATGGGCTGGATAAAAAGCGGCCGCTCATCATGGCAGGCCCCTGCAGTGCAGAGTCTGAAGAACAGGTATTGAATACAGCCCGGCTGATTGCAGCGATGGATATTCCTGTCTTCCGTGCAGGGATATGGAAACCCCGGACCCGGCCCAATGCTTTTGAAGGCGTGGGGTCTTTAGGTCTTCCCTGGTTGCAGACAGTGAAGCAGGAAACCGGCATGCTTGTTTCCACCGAGGTGGCAAATGTCAAGCATGTGTATGAAGCGCTTAAATATGGAATCGATATCATCTGGATCGGGGCCAGGACCTCTGCCAATCCTTTTGCGGTGCAGGAAATTGCCGACAGCTTGAAAGGGGTGAAGATACCTGTGTTTGTAAAAAACCCGGTGAACCCGGATGTGGACCTCTGGATCGGGGCCATTGAGCGGATCAACCAGTCAGGGATTGAACAGATTGCGGCGATCCATCGCGGATTCTCAAGCTATGAAAAGTCGATCTACAGGAATGCGCCCCACTGGCAGGTGCCCATTGAGCTCAGGCGCAGGATACCGGACCTCCCCATTATTACAGATCCAAGCCATATTTGCGGAAGCAGGGACCTTATCTATGATATCAGTCAGAAAGCAATGGACCTCAATTTTGATGGATTGATCATTGAGACCCATGAGCAACCCGACAAGGCGTGGAGCGATGCCAAACAGCAGGTAACGCCGGAAGGGTTGAAAGATGTGCTGGACAGGATCATTCTGAGGCGTCCTGATGTAGACGAGGAAATGATGCTTACACTGGCAGTACTTCGGGATCAGATCGATAAACTGGACGATAAGCTGATCAATCTGATCGAAGAACGCATGAAGGTAGTGGAGGACATCGGCAATTACAAGAAGGAAAACAACATTACAATCCTGCAGAACAAGCGTTGGGATGATATGCTCAGAAGCCGGCTGATCCTTGGTGAGAGGAAAGGGCTGAGTGAAGATTTTATCAGTAAATTGTTCCGGGCAATCCACCAGGAATCAATCAATAAGCAAACACATATCATGAACGATGAATAGCAGCAATGCCTGAAAAACACTTGCATATCAACGGACACGAAACTGCTGTAGTTATTGGTAACGGATTGACAGCAAGACTTGATGCCTTTGACAATTCGAGGCTGGTTTGCCTGGTGGACGAAAAAGTATATGCATATCATAGTGATAAGTTCAAGGGGAGACAATGTATCCTTATCCCCGAGGGCGAAAAGCATAAAAGCCTGGCTTTTGCTGAAGAGGTAATGCGTCGGATGATAGCGATGGAAGCAGACCGAACTTCTTTCCTTGTGGGGATAGGAGGGGGACTGGTTACAGATCTTGCCGGATTTGTGGCGTCAACATTTATGCGGGGCATTTCGTTCGGATTTATTTCAACTACCCTGCTGGGCCAGGTAGATGCCAGTATCGGCGGTAAGAATGGAGTGAACCTTGATGGGTTTAAAAATATGATCGGTGTCATTCGCCAGCCGGAGTTTGTCTGGTGCGACCTTTCCCTGTTGGAATCACTACCACAAAATGAACTTGTATCGGGTTTCGCAGAAGTGATCAAATATGGGGCAATCAGGGACAGCAGTCTGTTTGAATTCATTGAGCATAACCATGTGAAAGTGCACGCACGTGATCCGGTGGCGCTTGAAAGGATTGTTTCTGATTCAGCAGGTATCAAGATCGATATAGTATCGGCGGATGTATTGGAGCAGGGTGAAAGAAAATTGCTTAATTTTGGACATACCCTGGGACATGCAATAGAAAAGCTTTCCGGGAGGTTACACGGAGAGGCCATCGCAATAGGTATGGTGCTCGCAGCCAGGATTTCGGTGAATCTCGGCTTCCTTCAACCAGCTTCTGCCGACAGGCTTGAAACACTGATCTCAGCAGCAGGGTTGCCCGTACGCACTGAAATTGACCATGAGGAACTGTTCAATACCCTGTTGAAAGATAAAAAGCGTTCCGGTAAGGACATACACCTTATACTCCTGCGGGAGATAGGAGAAGCATTTATTCATAAGATGCAATTGGATGCATTAAGAACGGTGATCAATGATCTGTATTAGCATTGGAAAAATAGGAATGATCAACGAGGTCAACCTGGTCAAGCCTTCACTGGTGGAAGTGAGGTATGACCTGGTAAGGAAACCACCGGAGATGGTTGCAGAGGAATTGAATGATACCATTCTCCAGGTAGCAACCTGCAGACCCGGGATTATTCCGGATAAAGAGCGAATGGTGATATTAAAGAAGGCCATTGACCTGGGAGCCGTGTATGTGGATGTTGAATTAGATGCTGACCCTGGATTTATTGAAGAAATTATCAAATATGCGAAACAGAAAAGGATCCATGTGATCGTTTCCTATCACAATTATGACGCAACTCCCGGGCCGGAAGCACTGAAGCAGTTGTTGCATCAGTGTTATTCTGCCGGCGGAGATGTGGCCAAGATCGCCTGCCAGTCGAATAGCCCCGAAGACAGTGCCCGCTTACTGTCATTATACGCTGAACAGGGCAGGAAGATCGTGATAGGTATGGGGGAACATGGAAGGATTACACGTCTTGCAGCCAGCCAGTTGGGTGCCGAATTTACCTTTGCAGCCCTCTCATTAACAGATGCCACTGCACCGGGACAACTCACGTACGGTGAGATGAAATCACTCGAAAAAACATTAAACAGAGCGTGACGTATGAATGCATTTGGAAAATTATTCAGAGTAAATATTTTTGGTGAGTCACATGGTCAGCTGGTGGGTATAGTGATGGATGGTATACCTTCCGGGATCCCTTTTTGCGGGGAGGACCTGCTTGCGGACCTTGGGCGTCGTAAAAGTGGTGCAGCCGGTACTACTCCCAGGAAGGAGGATGATATTCCGCAGATCAAATCCGGGGTGTTTGAAGGATTTACCACGGGAGCCCCCCTGTTGATCCAGGTTGAAAATAAAAATACACGTTCCAGGGATTACACTGAGCTGCGAAAGACGCCCCGGCCGGGTCATGCAGATTTTACTGCTTTTAAAAAATTCGGTGGATACGAGGACTACAGGGGAGGTGGTCATTTTTCAGGAAGGCTGACAACAGGGATTGTTGCTGCGGGCGTACTGGCTAAAAAAATGATCGCTCCGGCCCGGGTGACTGCCACCATCCTGGAGGTTGGAGGCAACCCAGATATTGAGGCTGCAATCGATAAGGCGATTCGTGAGGAGGATTCCATCGGGGGCATCATCGAATGCAGGATCAGCGGGCTGCCGGCAGGATTAGGCGAACCTTTCTTCGATTCTGTTGAAGCTGTATTGAGCCACATAGTCTTTTCCATCCCCGCGATAAAAGGAATAGAATTCGGTGCCGGATTTGCAGCTGCAAGAATGCGGGGCAGTGAGCATAATGATAATTTTGTTGATGTTGAGGGCCATACTGAAACAAATCATGCCGGAGGTATTAACGGTGGAATTACCAATGGGAACGAGGTCGTTTTCAGGGTCGTGGTAAAACCTACTTCAAGTACGCATAAAGCGCAGAAAACCATGAATTTCGAGTCCCGTGAAATGCAGGAACTAAAAGTGGAAGGCAGGCACGATACATGTATAGCCCTGCGCGTACCCGTTGTGCTCGAAGCTGCTGTAGCGATTGCCATGGCAGACCTGATGCTGCAGGCCCAACAGATAGAAAGAATTAATCAACCTAAAGATACAATCACCTGATATGAGAATTGTTATTGTTGGCGCCGGGAGCATGGGATCCTGGCTGGTGGAGTCGCTCTGCCTCGATTATGAAGTAGGCATCTATGATGCAGACCGCTCGAAACTGAAATATTTTTTCAATTCAAGAAAATTCATTTACCTGGAGGAAATCCATGATTTTGCACCGGATATTCTGATCAATGCGGTTAGCCTGGAAAAAACCATACCAGTGTTCAGGGAACTGCTGCCATACCTGCCCGGGGATTGTATCCTGGCCGATATCACTTCGGTCAAGAAGGGGCTGGCCGAATTTTATAAAGAGACCGGTCGAAGGTTTGTATCCACGCACCCGATGTTTGGACCCACATTCGGGGACGTGCGTAACCTGCGTGATGAAAATGCCATTATCATCAAAGAATCGGATCAGGAAGGTGCCGAATTCTTTCGGCAGCTATACAAGGAACTTCATATCAGGGTCCATGACTACTCCTTCGATGAGCATGATCAGACCATCGCATATTCCCTTTCGCTTCCGTTTTCGTCAACATTGGTGTTTGCATCGTGCATGAAGGAACAGGATGCGCCCGGAACAACTTTCAGGAAACATAACGAGATTGCCAGGGGCTTGCTCTCAGAGGAGGATTACCTGCTCTCTGAGATTCTGATGAGTCCATACAGTTTGGAACAGGTGGAGAATGTACGTGATCAACTGACTCATCTGATTGACCTGATCAGGAAGGGAGATCCGGCGGAATTCAATAGGTTTTTTGAAGGTCTGCGTGCGAACATCGGTATGAAATCTTCCGAAGACAAAAAGCTCCGATAACTCCACGACCAATACAAAGCATTAATAATTTGGCAGCTTTGGTTGAACTCATCAACCTTCACCTGGCAAACGATACCTGCGCTGTAATTTCAGCAGAAATATATATCAATCAAGGCTTTTAGCCCTTTCGAATATTCCTTCATAAAGGTGCAATTTCAGAACCTGCCTGGTGGATTCAGTGATCCTGAACCGGTGATCAATGCGCTGTCCGACGATCCAGACAATTTTGCTTCCACTGGTCAGGATCCAGGTGTTTTTTTTAACCGGGACAGGAATTTTGTTGTCGATAAAAAAATCGCTGACTTTCTTCATCTGATCCATGCCCAGTGGAAAAAAATAGTCACCATGCTGCCATTTCCTGAGCATCAGGGGAAAGCTGAGCCTGTCAAAGTCGATGAGCGCAATATTCGGGTCATCAGGAAAGGTATTGATCTCTTCCCGTGGAAGCACCTCGATATCCATCGCAAAAGGAAGCGTGGCTGTATTCCCGGGCGAATCGATGTAGTAACGCTCAAAGGCAGCGTCCTTTGTTTCAAATAACAGTAATTTCTCCCTGTCCTTAAACAGCCTGTAGGTGGGAGAAATAAATTGCTTCCCGGAAGGTGAATTCAAAATTTTTTCGATGTTCAGGCACTGGTCCATTGAAAACCCGTATTCATTGAATAGTTCATAGAGCCAGGAACCCAGTGGCTGTAAATCACGCAGTCCCTCCAGGTCTACTTCAACGTGGGTTCCCTTTTCACTGAACAGCCTTTCTTTTTCCTGCTCCACACGTTCCCGGTAAATCACATGGGAATCCTCAAAGCGTTTTATGTTTTCACCCATGGTACGGATAAACCCGGGATTGATCTCTTCAAACAGCGGAATTAGTTCGTGCCTTACTTTATTGCGCTGGTATTTTATGCTGGAATTGGAAGAATCCTCGCGGTACCTGAGATGGTGCAGTCGGCTGTAGTCCAAAATCTCAGTCCGGGTTGCAAAGAGCAGGGGGCGTACATACCTGCCATTTCTGACGGGAATGCCGGTAAGCCCGCGGATCCCGGTGCCGCGGCTCATGTTTAACAATAGCGTTTCCACAGAGTCATTCAGATTATGTGCCGTAGCTATGACTTCCACATGCTGGTGGACAGCCATCTCTGAGAACCACTGATACCTCAGCTCCCGGGCTGCCATCTGGATAGAAATACCTTTATCCTCAGCGTAGGCCGAAGTTTCGAATTTTTTTACAAATACAGGGAGTTCATAGTTGGCTGCCAGGGAGCGGACAAATGATTCGTCCCCGTCAGACTCTGCACCGCGGAGACCAAAGTTGCAGTGCAGCACCATGCATGAATAGCCGGACATACAGAAAAGATCTGTCATTACAACGGAGTCCACTCCACCACTAAGGGCTAACATTACCCGCTGTTGTTCGTTACAGAGGCTCTTCTGGTCGATAAATGCTTTGAATCTGCTGATCATGGTTCCCGAAAGTTACGTTTTTTTGCAACTATTTTGACCGTACACGATTGAAATACAGCGATTCCGCTTCAAATTTATTTTTATTGTTTAAGATCCCAGGCTCAGGGCAT
>CAZOXI010000157.1:0-7094 GCA_964583445.1 uncultured Bacteroidaceae bacterium
GATTGATTACAGCTATATTGGCTTCAATTACATCCTAACTTCTATTGCCCTGGGAGGATTTTTCCTGGTACCCTCCCTTCGGTCTTACTTGTGGGTGATTGTCCTGATACCTTTGGTGGCAGTGCTTACCATAAGTCTGAATACCATTTTCATGGAGCTGAAACTTCCTATATATGCACTTCCCTTTAACATGGTGGTATTGCTCTTTATTTATATCCTGAAATTCAGGTCCGAATACTCCTACCGACTCACCGAAGTTTATTACCAGTATAATTCTCCTGAAAAAAACCTCTATATCTTTTTGAATAATACAGAACGGTTCAGGTTCAAACAATTCAGTCAGATCAAACTGCCATTTTTTGGAACATGGACGATATCACAAGGGCACAACGGATCACATACACACAAAGAGCAATGGAGACATGCATGGGATTTTGTGATCCTCAACAAAGAAGGAAAACAATACCGCAATGAAGGAGATTACCCGGAAGATTATTTTTGCTATGGAAAACCTGTCATCGCTCCCGAGGAAGGCGTGGTGGAACAGGTAGTGAATGATATCGAAGACAATATCATCGGCGAAGTCAACCTTCAGCAGAACTGGGGAAATACGGTCATTATCAAACACGATGATGAAGTGTACACGAAATTAAGCCATCTGAAAAAGGGAAGTGTAAAAGTGGAAGAGGGTGAAAAAGTCAGGTATGGCCAGGTGATTGCACAATGTGGTAACTCGGGCAGGTCACCTTATCCGCACCTGCATTTCCAGGTACAGGAATTCCCCTATATCGGTTCAGCAACCAAAGACTACCCCATCAGCAGCTATGTGCTGCACCAGGAAAACAGGTACAGCTTTCACACCCATGAAAAACCTCTTGAAAATGAGCAGGTGTCCAATATCGAAGTCAACGATCTGTTGGTTCAGGCCTTCCGTTTCACTCCCGGGGAAGTCCTGAGTTTTAATGTTGAAGGTTTTAAAAACATTGATCAGGTAAAATGGGAGGTTAAAGTAAATTCATTCAATGAAACCTTTATTGAATGCGATCGCTCGGGAGCCATTGCCTATTTCGACCAGGATGAAAACCAATTCCATTTCACCTATTTTGAGGGCAGAAAAGATTGCCTGCTTTATTATTTTTTCCTCGGGGCTTACAAGGTCCAGGAGGGTTTTTACCAGGACCTGGTACTTGAAGATCATTACCCGCTGTCCCTCGACTTTCCGAAACCGATTCTTTGGTTCCATGATTTCATCAGTCCGTTTACCAGGATTGCCAGTTCAGAATACAGGATGAAGTACACACATATAGATGACTATATTTCCCCGACAGAAATAAAACTGGAATCCACAATGAACAACCGGTTGGGAAAGAAAAAGCTTAATGAGAAACAGTTTGTTACTAAAATCAACAGGATGGGAATTGCACATTTCTCAATTCAATATAACGATCACAACATAGAGATGCAGCGATGCGAAGAATAGTTCAAACAGGATGGATCATCATTATTGTGCTGATCTTTGGCCAGGAGCCTGTCTTTGGTCAGAAGCAGGAGAGCGGGCAGGAACCGACTTTCAGGCAGGTGGACACATCCACCTACAACCTCTATCTTGAAGAGGAATGGCAGCTTCTGATACAGGAGGGGAAATCTGCACTGGAACATGGAATTGATTACTACTTCCTGCAGATGCGAATCGCCTATGCCTATTATGCCCTTGGCAAATACCGGCAGGCCGCGCGATTTTACAAAAATGCGCTCGAATTTAACAGCCAGGATCCAACCGCCAATGCATACCTCTACCATGCATATAAATTCGGGGGACGCGAGATGGATGCACTCCGGCAGTCCAGTGCACTTTCTGCAGCACAGAAATCCATCATAGGATTCAATGATTCAATCAATTTCGTCGCTTTCGGTCTGAACTATGCATGGGCAGGTGCAAATACTGCTGCAATTCAGGATGGCATTGTAAGCAACACAGACCTGTTGACGCCGGGCACACAAAAGGCTACCCATACAATGCATTATGCCAGTGTCAGCCTGTCGCACAGATTGGGAACTGCGGTGATCCTTACACATCAGGGCAGTTACTTGTATAAAAATGAATTGTCTTATGTGATCTCCAATTACAGGTCATTTCTTTCTGAAGAACAGCCCGTACAACAATATGAATACAGCCTGGATATGGATATCAGCATTGCTGAGGGCTGGATCATCCGGCCGGGTATCCATTACCTGAATACGGAGATACCCCTTTATGCGGAAACTTCTTATGGACCGGGTTCAGGAATCAACCGGACAGCTGTCAGCGAACTGAAGATCACAGACTGGGTAAAAAAATTCCTGATATCCCACCAGTCGTGTTACACAGATCTTGGCTTGTCGTATGTGCATCATAATTTCAACGATATTACCACCCACCAGGCCGGATTTCATGGCACAGTATATCCACTGGCCAATCTCAACCTGTACATGGGGGTGGATGCATATGTGCAATTCCGTATGTTCAATAGTGAACGTTCTGAAAATTATCTGGTCAGACCCATGCTTGGCGGAAAAATATTCAATCACCTCTGGCTTGAGGTATCAGGAAGCCCCATGGAACAATTCAATTTTTATGATATACGAAATAACCTTGCGTTCAACAACCTGGAAAAGATCGCACAGAGCATGGAGGCCAATGCAATTATTCCTTTCTACCGTGCAGGTATGCAATTATTTGTTGGCTACAGGTACCGATCCGTCAATAGCATGTTCTTCCCTGCACAGGATCTGCTGAACCCCGGCAATGAACAGAATTATCAAAGTCATATTATAACAGGAGGTATCAAATGGAAACGTTAAAAAGAATCATTTTCGCACTGGCATTGTTTGCCTTTTCAGTACCCGCTTTCACTCAGAGTGCTGCATACAGTAATATTGTAAAGGCCTTCCAGGACAGCTACCTGAATGAGGCCACAGGTGATCTGCAAACAGCAATAGAGGACCTGAAAAGTGTGTATGATGAGGATGGGTATGAACTCAACCTGCGCCTTGGATGGCTTACCTACTCCGCAGGACAGTTCACGGAATCATCCAGCTATTATAACCGGGCTGTTGAACTCAAACCCTTCGCCATTGAACCGAGGTTCGGATTGATCTATCCCATTGCCGCGATGGGGAACTGGGATACGGTGATCCGGCAATATAATAAGATCATTGAGATCGCACCAGGGAATACCGTTGCCATGCACCGGCTGGGCCTCGTCTATTATGGAAGGAAAGATTACCAGGAAGCTGAAAAGCTGTTTGACAAAGTGGTGAATCTCTATCCCTTCGATTATGACGCACTCCTGATGCTGGCGTGGACCAAACTGCATCTGAAAAAATTCAGGGAAGCCAGGGTATTGTTCAATAAGGCGCTGATGCACACTCCCGGCGGACAGTCGGCGCTTGAGGGGCTGGAGCTCCTTGAGTAGAAATATGCCAGGCTTGACTTTTACATTGTAAAGTCTGGATCATTACCATCTGCCTGAAGTACTTACTTATCCAAAAGCGCCCGGGCTATCGAACCCGGGCGCTTCTGCTATCAAATTACAGGCTATCCCCAAAATCCTCTTTGAATTTTGCCATTAATTGTTCAGGCCAGTCCGAAACAGCATCCAGCCGACCCATGAAGAACCTCAATACTGCCGGCTCGTCAACGAATTTCAGTCCACCCACCAGCTCCCTGTTCTGATACAACCAATGTAACCTGTCAATAACAAACATGGTCTGGGAAAGGGTAAAGACCCTGCGCGGGAATGCCAGGCGCAGTAATTCCACATCGGCGAGGATGTCCTTCCCGTTCTCGTCACGAACACTGGAGATGGTACCACGTTCCATTCCCCGACATCCCGAAATGATGAATAGTGCTGCGGCCAGTGCACCAGCCGGGTATTCCTCCTGCGGTACATGCGGAAGAAAGCCCATGGCATCAATATGACAACCCAGCGCCCCGGCCGGGGTGACCACGGGAATGCCGATCTTATCCAGTTCCCGGACTGCATATTCAATAAACGATGGGGACTGGCTGATCACGGTTTCGTCCAATGTCTCAATCATTCCTACTGCCATCGCCTCAATTTCCCGCACCGACATTCCACCATAAGTTGTGAATCCCTCATAGAGTGGTACCAGGTCACGCATTTTCAGGAACAATTCCTCGCTGTCGGTGCAAATACCACCCCCCCGCGTTGAACTGACCTTCCTGCTGGAGAAGTATACAATGTCAGACATACCGCACATTTCATGAAGGATCTCCTTGATGGATGTATCCTTGTATTCCTCTTCACGCTCCTTGATAAAATATGCATTCTCACCGATCAGACTCGCATCCAGCACGATCATGATACCGTGTTGATCTGCAATGGCCTTCACCTCTTTCATATTCGCCATTGAAAAAGGCTGTCCACCGATCAGGTTGGTGGAGGCCTCAAAACGAATGAACGGGATATGATCAGCACCGTACTCTTTGATAACATCCTCCAGCTGTTTGATATCAATATTGCCCTTGAAGGGATGGTCACTTTTAATCTTCAGTCCTTCATCGGTAAAGATCTCCAGGATTTTACCACCATTGAGCTCCATGTGTGCTTTGGTAGTAGTGAAATGATAATTCATCGGGATGACATCCCCCTCCTTAATGAACGTCATGGAGATCACATTTTCCGCTGCCCTTCCCTGGTGTACCGGGAGGACATAATGCTTTCCAAAAACTTCGCGCAACGCACTTTCCATGCGGTAAAAACTCTGAGAACCTGCATATGCATCATCGGCCTGCAGCATGGAAGACACCTGGTTATCACTCATCGCGTTTGTCCCACTGTCTGTAAGCATATCCAGGAAAATATCTTTGGTATTGAGCAGGAAGGTATTGAATCCGCCTTCCCGGACCGCCTTCAGACGCTCTTCGACGGGCTTCAGGTGTAGTTTCTGTACAATTCTGACTTTGTGTAATTCGATAGGGACCTGTTCCCCATTGATGAATTTGATCTTCGGTGTGGTCGTGGCACTCATGGTTTTCGTTTTAGTAAAAGAATCGCCTAAAAAACACAATTGCTTACAAATTGCAAAGAAATATATGTAATATATAATGATTCTAATTTTACAAGACGTTAATGGTTAGGATTTCAAAGTGAGAATCATTTGCTGCATCCGGGCATGTATCGGAAAGGGTATGAATTGATGCAAGATCAGCATGAAAGGAAGAATAATTGAAGTATCTTTGATGTCTCATCAAAAAACTGGTACTATGAAAAGAATGATTCCACTGATCATCGCAATATTGTTGATTGCTCCTTCAGTATTTTCACAGAAAACAGTATTTGGCACGGTAGACTATACCTATACATTGGCAGGCGCAGGCGCTCAACAAATGCAGGGAATGATGCCTGAAAAGATGGAGATCAAGTATGGTGAGAATGGGATCGCCATAGAAATGCACGGAGGAATGATGTCTGCTGCAATGGGAAAAACGGTGGTAAACGGAAAAACCGGTGAAGCTTTCATCATCAGGGACGCAGAGAGAACAGTCTACCTGATGAGCGATGAAACAATCGAAGCGGAGGCGGCGAAAGTTGATAATGCTGAGATAAAAAAGCTTGATGAAACCAGGGAGATCATGGGGTATGCATGTCAGAAATATCTGCAGACCACCATTGTTCAGGGCATGAACATGTCGCAGGTAATTTGGGTGACAAAAGACCTGAAAGCTCCTGATTATGAAGGAGAAGCATTCAAAGGCATGGCTGCGCAGGGGACCATGAGCTTTAATATCGATGGCTTCCCGATGCTGATCGAGGTAGAAATGCCGGGCATGTCCACGACATTGCAACTCGAAGTCAATAATATTGAATATGAAAAAATCCCCGACAGCACATTCGAGCGTCCTGCTGATTATGCTGTAAAGGATTTTTCAGAGATGAGCCAATTCTGAACCTGTTGCAGGCTGAAAACAGCAGATGAATGCAAGCATACCTGGGTGAATTTTCTGCACTTCTCGTGGCAATCTTCTGGACTGTCACTGCTATCGCTTTTGAACGTGCCAGCATCCGGATCGGCTCCTTATCATTAAATGTCATCCGGCTTTTCATGGGTTTGTTCTTCCTGACCCTGTATGTCTGGATCCGCAGGGGCATGCCTTTCCCTGTCGATGCCACTGGATTTAACTGGTTCTGGCTGGCCATATCCGGTTTGGTGGGGTTTGTTTTCGGTGACCTGTTCCTGTTCAAATCCTATCCGCTTATCGGGTCAAGGTTTGCGATGCTGATCATGACGCTGGCACCACCGATGGCAGCACTGGCCGGATGGATCGGGCTGGGTGAGAAATTGCTTCCACTACATATGCTGGGAATGTTCCTGACCCTGCTGGGTATTTCCATGGCCATATTTGTCAGGAACGTTGACAAAAAAGGCTTCTCAATGCATCTCTCATTAAAAGGGGCCCTGTTCGCATTCTTAGGAGCCTCCGGGCAGGGCATCGGACTGGTGCTCAGCAAATACGGCATGCAGGACTATGACCCGTTTGCTGCAACGCAGGTCAGGCTGCTCGCTGCTATTGCAGGCTTCGCTGTCCTCACAACAATCCTTGGCAGATGGAAAAGAGTGCTTGGAGCCACACGCGACAGGAAAGGCATGTCTGCCACCGCCCTGGGTTCATTTTTCGGACCTTTCCTGGGGGTGTCGTTTTCCCTCCTGGCGGTGAAGTATACACAAACAGGAATTGCAGCCACGATTATGGCCATTGTGCCCATCCTGATTATTCCACCTGCAGTGCTGATCTTCAGGGACAGGGTCAGACCTCTGGAGATCATTGGCTCCGTCATCAGTATTGGGGGTGTAGCTTTACTCTTCCTGGTATAGAGTGGGCAATTCCCGGGAGTGGGCAACCTTCAAAATTTTATCCGGACCATCTATACAAATATTTGTTAGTATCACCGTGACCCGTGCGCTGTAAATTCCGGCAGGACAAGAACAATAAATCCGAAGTTGTTACGCTAGTTTATTGATAACATAAGAAAAGGTTAACCCAACTTGATAAATAATTCGCAAAAAACATAAAAAATCGACTTATTTCA
>CAZOXI010000158.1:0-7080 GCA_964583445.1 uncultured Bacteroidaceae bacterium
ATGGGCGCGGGGCCAGTCCTATGATCACTACGGAAATTCTTTTCATGTAGGAATGAATGGTAAACCTGTTGCAACTTCTGATAAAATCGAGTGCCTCGGAGAAAATGACACCTGGATCTGGGATAACAACACCAAAGATAACGCCCCTGCAACCATTGAAATTAAAGAGGCTGGTCCTGCTACAATCAACATCTGGCCACGTGAGGACGGGATACAGATCGATAAGCTGGTATTGACAATGGATGCCGCTTTTCAACCCGCAGATACCGGTCCTGAAGCAAGCCACAGAAAATAACATATGACTGTAAAAGAAAACACTGCATGATTGTTTGATCCGTCTTAACCAAGGCAGTGTCTGAACAATAAATCTAAGTAAATCTATATTATGATCCGGAAAAAATTTGCAAAACCAACCCTTGTAACTGACAATGTTAAAAAACTTAAGCCGCTGGTTATCCTGTGTGTTCTATGTATTACCGCTGGTCTCCTGAAATCCTGTCAGAACCCGGAACCGGTGATGGTGAATGTCAGGACAAAAGACACGAACCGAACCGGCGATCGGTATTACGAGGACTGGACACAAATGGAGGTGCGTACGGTTGAAACCCTGAAAAGATACAGACAAAAGGAAATACCACTGGGCCGATATAACGACCGCACAGATATGAAGGCAGAAGAGACAGGATACTATTACACAAAAAAGATCGATGACAAGTGGTGGGCGATCTCACCGGACGGACATCCGCTGATCGCCATTGGAATTAATTCTTTAAATCTCAGGGGCTCCGACCGGGTGAAGTATACCTATAGCGTGAAATACGGAACCCCGGAAAAGTGGGCCGATGATGCCATATCTTTGTTGCAACGCTACGGGTATAACGGGGCAGGTTCATGGGTAGACGTGGAACAGGTTCGTGCCTACAACGAAAGACATGGTGAACATTTCTCCTATTGTCCGCAGCTTAGCCTGATAGCCCGTTATAAAGACACCCTCGATCGCACAAGAGGATATCATAAAAGCAATAAACTGTTCCCTGTGTTCGGACCTGGTTTTGAAGAATACTGTGCGAAACGGGCAGCTGAACTGGCGGAATATAAAGACGATCCCAACCTGTATGGGTATTTCATGGACAATGAATTGACATTTTCCCGTGATATGCTGGATCATTACCTGGAACTTCCTGAAGATGAATTAGGCTATCTGGAAACTACAGCGTGGTTGGCTGAAAGAGGACTTGCTGCCGACAGTCCGCTCACCAACCAGGTAAGGGATGCGTTTCGTGCATTTGTGCTGGATCGTTACCTGGACGTAACCACAAAAGCGATTCGCAAAGTAGATCCCAATCACATGATCCTGGGCTCTCGATTTTACTGGAACGACAGGATTTATTACAACGACAATCAGAGCGGGATGCTGACCAATCCGCTGGTGTTTGAAACAGCAGGAAAATATGTGGATATAGTATGCTGCAACTATTATTTCCGTTGGACGCCGGTTCCGGAGGAGATCAATGCATGGACGGAATGGTCCGGAAAACCATTCATGATCACAGAATGGTATGTAAAAGCAGCCGATACCGGACTTCCTAACATTACGGGAGCCGGCGCAATTGTGGGAACTCAGAAAGAGAAAGGACTGTTTTACCAGAATTTCGCCCTGCAACTGCTGGAGTCGCCCAATTGCGTAGGATGGCACTGGTTCCGATACCAGGACAAAGGCGAATGGGGAAAAAGACGCAATTCCAATAAGGGAGTCGTCGATTACGATTTTAAACCCTATTACGTCGCCCTGGAGGGAATGTATGAACTGAACAAACAGGTCTACAGCCTGAGAGACCATTTTTAATCGCGCCTGACCCGGGAATAATTGAATAGAGAGAGCCCTGGACAGAAGTGTATATACCCGAAGAGGGGCAGCAGGTCTATGGCATGGTCGAAATTGATTATTCCAACCATGAAATCTCAGTCTGTTTTAAAGCGTTTGACACTGATCATCAGCGGCTGGTAAAAACGACAAAACTATTTAAAGATCATTGAAAAATAATAAACCAAAGAACTGAACGAAAATAAGAAAGTGCAAAGTGATGAGAATGAAAAATGTTTTTTATCTGTTTATATTGTTCCTGGCGATCCCCGATATGGCGTTCTCGCAGAGGATAAATTCCACTATTAATTCAGGTTGGCTTTTTCATCAAGGGGATGTGGAAATCAGCAATGCCGATCTGGGTTCCGATGACTGGACAACGGTCAATCTTCCGCATACATGGAACAATGAAGATGCCTTTGATGAAGAGGACGGCTTTTATCAAGGGCCCGGCTGGTATGCAAAAGCACTCAGCGTTCCTGCTGAATGGAAAGACAGGCAGGTGTTTCTGCATTTTGAAGGCGCGAACCAGGAAACCGAGGTGCACCTGAACGGGGAAAAAGTGGGCAGCCATATCGGCGGATATACCGCTTTTCGTATCAACCTTTCTCCGCACCTTCGGTTTGGTGAAAGCAACCTGTTAACCGTCAGGGTGACCAACGCGCACAATGAGGATATTCCACCGCTTCGAATGGACTACACGTTTTATGGCGGCATCTACAGGAATGTGAGTCTGATTGTTACGGATCCGGTCCATTTTGATATGAGCAACAATGCCTCCGACGGGGTGTTCACAAAAATAAATACTGTTTCTCAGGCGAAAGCGGATGTTTCATTGTTTGGCAGGATCGTAAATACACAAAAACAAAATCGCAACGTTCGTCTGGAAACACGTATTACCGATCAGCTTCAGAATGTAATTGTCTCTGAAAGTCTGACATTAACACTTCCCGCCGGAAAAGCATATGATTTTGAATCCGGAAACATGGTGATTCAAAACCCGTCCCTGTGGTCGCCGGATCATCCCTATCTGTACAATATTATCACCCGGATCTATAGTGCAGGGGAAAACGGGGAAATGCTGGATGAAATAATTTTGCCGCTGGGGCTGCGCTGGTTTGAGTTTGATGAACAGAACCGCTTTGTGCTGAATGTTAAACCGCTCAAGCTGGTTGGTGCAAACCGGCACCAGGACATGCCAGGGAAAGGCAGCGCATTGCTGGATGAAGACCATCGGAACGATTACAAACACATCAAGAATCTGGGTATGAATTTTGTCCGGCTGGCACATTATCCGCAGGCCAAAGCGGTTTATGAAATGTGTGACCGGCTCGGGCTGCTGGTTTGGACCGAAATGCCGGGGACCGTACGCATTACACAATCAGAAGCATTTACAGAAAACGCGTTAAATATGCAACGCGAGCACATCCGGCAGACACGGAATCATCCGAGTGTGGTCTTCTACGGATACATGAATGAAGTGATGATCCAGCTCTTCGGCGGAGGTAACAGAGATATGCCGGAGACCGAACGGAGTCAGATTGCCGGTGCGACCGTGGAGCTGGCGGAAAAACTGGAGGCACTTACCAAAGAGGAGGCTCCCGATCGAAAAACGGTCATGGCAGTTCACTACACCAGCAACTTCAAGTATGTAAACTATGATGCATATAATAAATACGGGTTGACAGACGTCCCGGATGTGCTTGGATGGAACCTGTATTTTGGCTGGTACTACGGAGACAAGGAAGACCTTGCCCCGTTTTTGGCCGATCAGCATGAAAGGTATCCCGAGCGGCCGCTGATCCTTTCAGAGTACGGACCCGGAGCTGATGTGCGAAATCATTCAGAAACACCCAAGCCCTGGGATTTCACGGAAGACTACCAGGTGATCATGCATGAATCGTATCTGGACCAGATGATGAACCTTCCCTGGCTCGCGGGGTTTGCGGCATGGAACTTTGCCGATTTTGGATCTGAACGAAGAGGCGATGCCATTCCCCATGTAAACCAAAAGGGGCTGGTGAATTATGACCGGTCTGAGAAAGCAGTTGCCAATCTCTACCGGGCCCATTTTTCCGACAAACCTGTTCTTCATATCGCATTGCGGAACTATCACCGACGGGGCGGCATTGAGGATGCTGCCGGAAGCGGTGTAGCCACAAATCCTGTAAAGATATTCTCCAATGCCGAAGAGGTTGAACTGTTGCGCAATGACATTTCATTGGGAACCCAGGAGGTTACATCTCATACAGTCGTTTTTGATGTTCCGTTTCAGGACGGGCATAATGAGCTGAAAGCAGTTGATAACAATGGGTTGGAAGACCGGATCGGAATTGATTACAGGTTGTATACCCAGCCATTGGCAGCGGGTGAGCGAAAAACCATCGCTGTAAATGTGGGTGCACACTGGTCATTCTATGATCCCGGCACCAAAGAATTGTGGATGGCCGACCGCGAATATACGCCTGGATTATGGGGGTATGAGGGCGGAGAACCATTGATCCGGACCGGAGGCCGGCAAGCCAAAACCGGACTATCCAATGATATCTTCGAAACTGACAACGACCCGTTGTTTCAAACCTTTAACGAGGGCATCGAAAGCTATCGCTTTGATGTGAGGGATGGGTTGTATGAGGTGAAGGTCTGCCTGATCGAGCCGAACAGAAGAGCCAAGGAAGAAGAGCTCATTTATAATTTTTCATTGGATGAAGAAAATGATCCAGAGGAAGGAGCCCGGGTGTTCAGCATAGAGATAAATGGTGTGCGGGTTATAGATGATCTTAACCTAGCTCAGCAATATGGTCCTTTGCAGGCAACTATTTATCGCTTTAAGATCTTTGCAAAAGATAAGGAAGGAGTTAAAGTGAATTTTGTAGCCGAAGAAGGTCAGCCGGTTCTGAGCGGCATTTCTATAACTCCCCTGTAGATGTTTGCTGATTATGTTTTGGTAGTTCAGTGTTTTTATATATAAAGAAATAACGAAAGAGTTTGATGTTACAAAGGATTATAGCTACTGCACTTTTCATATTCATTCACCTGTCTATATCCGCCCAATATATTGAAATAGGTCCTTATTCCGGTGCGGTATCTGATACGTCAGCGATAATTGTTTATAAGTTATCACTCCCCGATCAAGAATGCAGGTTGGAATATTCGAAGGATTCATTGTTGCAGGATTCGCAGTTCTCAGAAGCATATACCACGTCAGGGGTCGATGCAAATTACATAAAGGTTGCGTTGAAAAGTCTTGAGCCCGAGACAAGATATTTCTACCAACTTGAATTAAATGGCCAGAAGCTGGAAAGAAGCAGGGGTAGATTCAAAACATTTTCGGGCAAGCCATCGTCATTTAACTTTGCTTTTGGCAATTCCCTTAAGTCAGAGAGCAGGCTTTCAGGATTAAAGGCTTCACTGGACAAGGATATTTTGTTTTTTCTTCAAACAGGAGATCTGCATTACGATAACATTGATGTTGCCGATATTGGACTTTTCCGAAACTCATACCAAAAGGCTCTATTGAGAAAAGACATGTCTGCTTTGGGTAAAGAAATTCCATTGATCTATATGTGGGATGACCATGATTATGGCCCTAATAATTCAGATAAAACAGCCGCTGGAAGACTTCAGAGTGGTAGGGCTTATCGCGAATGTATCCCCCATTATCCTTTGAGAACTCAAGAAGAAAATGGGGCAGTTTATCAGGCATTTACGGTAAATAATGTCCGATTTATTATGACGGATTTACGCAGTAAACGCGATCAGAATAAAGAGCCTGATAATGACCAGAAAACAATGATGGGCGAAGAACAGCGTGCGTGGTTTTTTGAGGAATTAAAGAAAAGTGCTGCAAACCATCCCCTGGGTATATGGGTAAGTTCGGTGCCCTATACTGCTGAAAAACGAAAGGGGGGCGACAGCTGGGACGGTTTTACCAATGAAAGACGACTCATAGCAAACTTTATAAAGGAAAATAATATTAACAATATAATGATTATTTCGGGGGATGCACATTGCATCTCATACAACGATGGCGTGGAAAACAATTATTCCGATTATGAAGGGGAAGGTTTATTCGAGGTATTAGCCGCCCCGCTGGATAACTGGGCTACTTCTGAAAAAGGTGGCCCGTGGACAGAAGTGTATAGGCCAGAAGAAGGACAGCTGGTGTATGGTATGGTGGAGGTTGATTATTCAAAAAACGAAACCACGGTGCATTTTAAAGCGTTTGACACTGATCATCAGCAACTGGTACAAACAGAAAAAGTATTTACAAGGTAGGTGAAGCCATTATCAACGGGATGGAAAGGGACAGTTCAGGAAACTTTTTTATACGCAATGATGAAGCAATTAATTATTGAAAAGATAAATTTTTTCACACGACGGTATTTAACCCGCAGGTCTGAAAAAGAAGTTAATGTACAAAAAATGAAAGGATTAATGATGTATTCAGTTGTTTTATTAGCGATGCTGGGCCTGAGCAACAGCTGCGAAAAGCCTGGAATTGAAGATCCTGATGAAAATACCGTAACAGACACTGTTTATTATATCAATGACCAGTCAGATTTTGACCGCCTGGATGGATTCTTTTTTCCTTCTGGATCTACGATTGCATTTGCAGCTGGAAAGACTTTTACCGGAAGGTTTTTGGTTCGTGGTAATGGTCTGCCAGACCAGCCTAATTTGATAACCGCATACGATCCGGAATCGGGTAATCTGCTGATGGAATGGACAGACAACAAACCAGTTATCAATGGAGAAGGAGCTGTAAAATCTCCTGTTTATTTAATAAACAGCAATTATTGGACCATCAACAATATAGAGGTAACCAACACCGACGGAACCTCCGGGGACCAGGGTGAAATTTTTGGCATCTATGTGGTGGCTGAGGATGTTGGTATGATGAGTGGCATCACTGTTTCCAATTGTTATGTGCATCAAGTGAATGGCAGGGTTGGAGGAAAAGAAACGGGAGGTATTCGTATTGATGTACTGGGTGATGATAAAGTAACGAAATTCCATGATGTGCTGATCGAAAACAATGTCGTTTCCCGTGTTGGCGGCGTGGGAATTGCCAACCAATCCAGTTACGGGAACATAAGATCAGATAATTATCATCCCTGGACAGGTTATGTGGTGCGGGGAAACAAGGTGGAGTATACCGGCCGGAACGGGATCATCGTACGCTATTCCATTGATCCCCTGGTCGAATATAATGT
>CAZOXI010000159.1:0-7076 GCA_964583445.1 uncultured Bacteroidaceae bacterium
ATGCTCATTTCTTCCTTCCAGGCACGGACCCTTACCGACCGGAAATATATTGAGTACCTCACCAGGAAGCGGGTGACTGCCATTTCCATGGAGCGTATCATGGATGAACACAAATGCTATCCGCTGATAAGAAGCATGAGCGGAATCGCCGGGAACACTGCCGTGCTTGTTGCAGGAGAATACCTGAGCAATGTGCGCGGGGGAAAGGGTGTGATGCTGGGCGGGATTACAGGGATCACTCCAACGGAAGTGGTCATCCTGGGCGCTGGTACAGTAGCTGAATTCGCCGTCAGGGCCGCCCTTGGCATGGGTGCCAGTATCAAGGTTTTTGATGAATCCATCCAGCGGCTCAGGAGATTGCAGGCTGCGGTGGGTACCAACATCCCCACCTCCATTTTTCATCCCAAGGTGATCGAAAAAGCATTGAAATCAGCCGATGTGGTGATTGGTGCCATCAGGAATGATGGAGATGATCCCTCATTCTTTATCACCGAGGAGATGGTTATGGGCATGAAAAAAGGATCCGTGATCGTCGATGTCAGCATTGACCATGGCGGATGTGTCGCCACCTCCGAACCACGCACCCAAAAAAACCCCGTTTTCACAAAACACGGGATCGTCCATTACTGCGTGCCGAATATTCCCTCGAGAGTAGCCCGGACAGCCTCTATTGCGATCAGTAACGTGGTATCACCCATGCTGAAAAATATGGGGAAGCTGGGAGGATTGACCCAACATCTGAAAGCAGATGAAGGACTGCGTCATGGGGTGTATATTTATAATGGTATCCTGACCAACCATTCCATCGGCAGCCGGTTTGGGATCCCTTCCAAAGACATTGAATTATTGATGGCCGCATTTTAATGAAACAGCACAGTGGTGTAAAAATATGGATGATCCTGGCACTGTCCCTCGTGCTCCCTACCGGTTGTAAAAAAACCAACCAGGAGTACAGGGGCGATGTGATACTCAGTTCAGCATTCAATTTTGAGGACGCCTCAGTGTATGGATATAATTTTGAACTGGCAAAACGTTTAATCTTTCCCGCCCCCGTGGGCGAGCCCCTTCCTGATATTATCGTCGACCGTTACAGGCTCCTGGACGGATCTGTGAAGCCGGGATTCACTTCCCCTGCCAATACAAACGGATTTGCTCTGGCAGGTGCATTCAATAACCTCCAGGAATCACTTGATTATTACGAAAATGAGCTTTTAACTTTTGATGCAAACGCTGAATTTTCCCCTTCCAGCGATACCGTAAGGGAATTTCAGGTCTGGGTGCTGAAGACCACCCTGAATAAATACGTCAAGCTGCATGTCAGGGAGATCTGGACCATAGATGATGTGACAGGAAAATTTAACGAGGTAATGATCGACTATTATTACCAGCCTGATGGAACAGCCAACTTTCCCCGGTAATATTTTGCAGTGTTTTTGTTATCTTGCCAACCGTACGTTGAATGAATTCCACGAGATCCTATGAATTTTATACTGCTGGGTTTTATCCTGTATATGGTTTTGATCCTGGTGATCGGCTTTCTGACCTACAAAAGCAACAAGGACCATAATGATTTTTTCGTCGCGGGAAGAAAACTGAATCCCTGGGTGGTTGCATTCTCCGAGCGGGCCAGCGGGGAAAGTGCATGGCTGCTGCTTGGATTGCCGGGTGCTGCCTATGCCCTCGGGTTTCTTGAGATGTGGACCGCCCTGGGATGTGTGCTGGGCATTATTTTCTACTGGTTTATTATTGCAAAAGACCTGCGGGACGTTTCCGAAGAGGTCAATGCCATTACGCTGCCTACCTTCTTTGCCGCCCGTCACCAGAAGGGCCAGGTGGTGATCAGGATGCTTTCCACGGTGATCATCATCTTTTTCTTCATTTTTTACCTGTCGGCGCAGATCAACGGTGCCGGTAAGATACTCAATGTCACCTTCGGGATGAAGGAGATCCACGGAATGTTCCTGGGTGCTGTATTGATCATCTTTTATACGATGATGGGAGGATTTTTTGCGGTGGCCTGGACAGACCTCGTGCAGGGGATCATCATGATCGGCACCCTGGTGATCCTTCCCATTGCAGGATTTATTGAGCTGGCAGACAGTGGTATATCGTTGTCGGGTGAGATGGAAGGGATGAAGACCGCAGACGGTCTTTCGCTCTTCTCGCTTACCGGGGGGAAAACAGGCTGGGCTGCTGCTGCGGTGATCATTAGCGGGCTGAGTTGGGCTTTCGGTTATATGGGACAGCCCCACCTGCTCACACGGTTCATGTCCATCAAATCTTCAGCAAAGATCAGGATATCCAGGCGAATCGCCATTACCTGGGCGATCCCGGCTTTCACCGGTGCGATGCTGATCGGTATCGTGGGCGTAGCCATGCACGGACAGGGATATTTTGAAGATATTGAACAGATCATGCCCTATATGGCCAAGACCCTGCTGCCTGCCTGGCTGGCCGGAATCCTGATCAGCGGGGCGATTGCCGCGATGATGTCCACTGCGGACAGCCAGCTGCTGCTCATCAGTTCCTCGGTCGTGGAAGATTTTTATCACCAGACCCTTGGCAAACAGGTCACCGATCGGTTCATGCTGAAAGTGAGCCGCTGGATCACCGTGTTGATCGGACTGGTAGGGCTGATCATAGCTGTTGCATCGGATAAGCTGATCTTTGCAATGGTATCGTATGCCTGGGCGGGGTTGGGGTCATCATTCGGACCACTGCTGTTGTTAATGCTGAAATGGAAGAAAGTAACCTGGCAGGGCGCTATCGGTGGATTGGTGACCGGTTCCCTGACCACGGTGATCTGGTCTGAGATCACGGTACTGGATGAAACCCTCAGTGTGCGGTTCGTCTCTTTCGTGATGGCCTTCCTGGCCGTGTGGCTGATCAGCCTGGCAACGCGCAGGGAAACTTCAGGATGAAATTGAAACGGCAATCATCGACAGTATGCAAATAATCTATAATATCGGACTAAGAAGTTATTACCTGTTGATCAGGATCGCCGCCCTCTGGAATCCCAAGGCAGAGAAATGGATTCGCGGACGCAGGGTATGGAGGGAACAGGTCGCTGATGCATTTGAAAGTACCGACAGGGTAGTCTGGTTCCATTGTGCATCGCTGGGGGAATTTGAGCAGGGCCGGCCGGTAATCGAGGCCGTCCGGAATGCTCATCCCGGTAAGAAGATACTGCTTACCTTTTTTTCTCCATCAGGGTATGAAAAAAGAAATAATTATGCGGGTGCGGACCTGGTATGTTATCTGCCGCGTGATACTGCAGCTAACGCAACATCATTCCTCGAACTGGTGCCGGTTGAACAAGCATTATTCATCAAGTATGAGTTCTGGTATCATTTTTTGAACCGGTTGCATGATCAAAAGATCCCGGCTTACCTCGTATCAGGACATTTCAGGAAATCACAGGTGTTTTTCAGGTGGTATGGCGGTTTTTTCAGGCGGATGCTCCGTTGCTTTACCCATATTTTCGTCCAGACGGAAGCTTCTGCAAAGCTGCTGGGGGACATCGGCCTGCAAAATGTAACCGTCGCAGGGGATACACGGTTCGACAGGGTAATGCAGATTGCAGCACATACACAGGGATCCAACGCATTGCAGGCCTTCGCAGCAGGCAGAGATGTGATCATTGCCGGGAGTACCTGGGAGGCTGATGAGCACTGCGTCAAGGCAGCTTTTGAGACTGCAGGAGACAACTGCAAACTGATTATCGCTCCCCATGAAGTGGCTGCTGGCAATGTGGAAAGACTTATGGGGCTTTTCCCGGGAGCCACCCTTTTTTCGCAACTGGATGAAGATGCCGGAATCCAGGGACATGTAATCATTGTTGATACCATCGGACACCTCTCCTCACTTTACCGCTACGGAACCATCGCATTCATCGGAGGAGGATTCGGGAAAGGGATCCACAATATCCTGGAGGCCACGGCCACCGGGTTGCCGGTATTTTTCGGACCCAACTACAGGAATTTCAGCGAAGCAGTGGAACTGGTCGCCGAGGGAGGCGCGTTCCCCGTACATAACAGTGCAGAAACTGCCTCAGGGATGAACAGCCTGCTGCGTGACAGGGACAGGCTGCAGCAAATCTCACAGCGGGTACAGGAATTCACAAGGAGCAGGACCGGGGCTACACGGATTATCATGGAGCATCTTTGATTTTTTTCAGCCTCTGGAACTCCTCTGCTAATTATGAATCCTTTGTGACTTTTTTCAGCCTACGGAAATATACGGATTCTTATGGATCACCTTTGGTTCTTTAAGCCCCGTTACCACTGCAAAAAAACCTTGTCACCATTGTGCCTGCCTTCATCTGCCTTAGCAGGACGTTCATCAATTATAAATTATGTAAACGCCACAAAAACAATACGTTACATGCACTTATCAAAACATGGTTTTCGTTGAAAACAGCATATGGTTGAACCTGACCCAGTTAGACTGAACGTTGATTTCTTGTTAATAAAAACGAAATCTTTTCTGCGTACCTGTACACGATTTCTTCCTAATTTCATCAACCAATTTCGGATTCACAGGAGGTCCATAATTATCCCAATTTTTTGGAAGATCGGTTGAGGAGCACAGCAGATAACAGGACCATCTTGCGTTTATGCGTCGGGAAGGTATTCGTAAAACCCTGATAAACAAAAAGTTGAAGAAGTTTAAAAAAGTTGTCTTATTGTTGATAACTATCATTGTGGCAAGGGAACAGGTTTACTAATTTGGGTGTTACATCAGGGGTGAATTTCGGAGTGAGTTTTAACCACATTTAAAAAGAACTGTATGTCAGACCAGGGAGCAACACAAAAGGGACAAATGATTGTAGAGAAGGAAGTACAAGATGCGAAAGCAAAACCCTCCAAACGAACAGAGGAACCGAAAACGTTTTCAAATGAGGAGGCATTTAAATCATCCCTGGAATATTTTAAGGGCGATGAGCTGGCTGCACGTGTGTGGGTCAATAAGTATGCACTGAAGGATTCATATGGCAAATTGTACGAACGCAATCCGGATGACATGCACCACCGCCTGGCAAGTGAGATCGCCCGGATCGAGAAGCGTTACCCGAATCCGCTTTCTCACGACGAGCTGTACGGTCTGATGCAGGGATTCAAATATATTGTCCCACAGGGCTCCCCCATGACCGGCATCGGTAACAATTTCCAGATCGCCAGTTTGTCCAACTGCTTTGTCATTGGTCACGACGGACCCTCAGACTCTTATGGTGGTATCATGAAGATCGACCAGGAGCAGGTGCAGCTGATGAAACGCCGCGGCGGTGTGGGACATGATCTTTCACACATCCGTCCGACCGGCAGTCCTGTGTTGAACAGTGCACTGACCTCCACGGGAGTGGTCCCCTTCATGGAGCGCTATTCCAACAGTACAAGGGAGGTGGCACAGGATGGAAGACGCGGGGCGCTCATGCTGAGCATTTCCATCAAGCATCCCGACGCGGAACATTTTATCGATGCCAAGATGGAATCCGGCAAAGTGACCGGCGCGAATGTTTCCGTCAGGATGGACAATGATTTCATGGATGCCGTTGTAAAAGGGGAGACGTATGTCCAGCAGTACCCGATCCATTCAGACAATCCATCATATACAAAAGAGATCGACGCCCGCCAGTTGTGGACCAAGATCGTTCACAATGCCTGGAAATCTGCCGAGCCTGGAATCCTGTTCTGGGATACCATCGCGACAGAATCAGTGGCCGACTGCTATGCAGACGAAGGATTCAGGACAGTGTCTACCAATCCATGTGGAGAGATTCCATTGTGCCCCTACGACAGCTGCCGGTTGCTGGCAATCAATCTCTATAACTACGTAGAGGACCCGTTTACGGAAAAAGCGGTATTCAACTGGAAGAAATTCAAGAAGCACGTGGGACTGGCACAGCGGATGATGGACGACATCATCGATCTGGAGCTTGAAAAGATCGAAGCGATCCTCGATAAGATCAAGGCCGATCCGGAAGATGAGGAGATCAAACGCGTGGAAATTAACCTCTGGGAAAATATTCGTAAAAAAGCATTGCAGGGTCGCAGGACAGGTGTCGGCATTACGGCTGAAGGTGACATGCTAGCGGCGCTTGGCCTGCGGTATGGTAGCGAGGATGCCGTGGATTTTTCAGAAGAGGTACATAAGACCATCGCCATCGAAGCCTATCGTTCGAGCATGAACATGGCCAGGGAGCGCGGACCATTCGAGGTGTTCGATGCAAAGAAGGAAGTTGACAATCCCTTCATCAACCGCATTGCCGCCGAGGATCCGGAATTGGCAGAAGACATTAAAAAATACGGCCGCAGGAACATTTCCCTGCTGACCATTGCTCCCACCGGGACGACAAGCCTGATGACACAAACCACTTCCGGGATCGAACCTGTGTTCCTCCCTGTCTATCAGCGCAGGCGCAAGGTGAATCCGAACGACAAAGATGCCACGGTCACCTTTGTTGATGAAGTGGGTGACAGCTGGGAAGAATACAACGTGTTTCATCACAACTTCCTGACATGGCTCAGGATCAATGGCCACAATCCGGAAGAGGTAAAGCGCTTTGACAATGACGCTGTACAGGAACTTGTGAAACAGTCACCCTATTACAAAGCCACCTCGAATGACGTGGACTGGGTATCGAAGGTGAAAATGCAGGGACGGGTGCAGAAATGGGTGGATCACTCCATCAGTGTCACCATCAATCTTCCTTCCGATGTTTCGGAAGAGCTGGTGGGTGAACTGTATGTGGAAGCCTGGAAGAACGGGTGCAAAGGTGTGACGGTGTATAGGGACGGATCACGTTCCGGCGTGCTGGTCTCGAATAATGACAAGGACAAAAATGCTGAATCACCCTTCCCCAAGAAGCGGCCGAAAGTTCTCGATGCTGATATCCTGCGTTTCAAGAACAACAGTGAAGAGTGGATCGCCTTTATCGGGCTGATCGATGGCAGGCCTTACGAGATCTTCACCGGGAAGAAGGAAGATGACAACTTCCCCATTCCGAAGACGATCAGGACCGGGAAGATCATCAAGACCAAGGAAGACAGCGGGGAGACACGCTATGATTTTCAGTA
>CAZOXI010000160.1:0-7044 GCA_964583445.1 uncultured Bacteroidaceae bacterium
GCATCTTCCTGTTCACTGAAGGTATACTTCTGTCCGCGATAGAGCCTGAGGTATTCAATGATCTTACCACTGTAGACCGGTGCATTTAATAGCATCGGGTCATCAATGGGGGCACGTTCAAAAAAATGTTCCTTGAGATACGCAATCCGGTCGGCTCCTTTCAGATCAGATTGCAGGGTAACAGCACGGTATGAATCAATGATCCTTGAGGCATACAGCGTCGGATGATCGCCGGTGAGTGCCAGGATAAATGCATCACGATCCTCCTGTAATTGCACAAACTGAGATGTGGCATCGGTGTAGAATTGATCTCCGGGTGGATAGCGGTCGATCAGCGGGTACATGGCATTCATCCTCTGTTCATAGGTTGTTTCATAATCTCTGAAAATCCCCAGGACCCTGTTCTCTTCAGAATTGGCAAAACTGGTTGTCCCGGGTATATCCCGGTAACTGGCATAGATTTCGAAAGACTCACCCGCCCAGATGAATTCAATATAGCGGGGCTTGCTTTCTGCCTGGCGCTGGTCCGGTCGCTCCATGTCGATGCGGTACATCCCAGCCGGCTGGTGAGCCTCTAGATAGAAATAAAATGAACCGTTGATGGCGCCGATACTGTCGATGATTGTGTATGCATTCGTGTTATACTGGGAAAGGTATACCATTCTGTCCGGCAGTCCCTCGATGAGCACCTGCAACCTGAATCCCTGGGCTTTCGCAGGCACTAAAAATGCTACTAACAATATGACACAGGCAATTCTTTGCATTTGTTTGTATATGATTCCTTTTGTCTTTGCTCCGCTGATATTTTTATGGTCAATGATAAGCGTTTCATTCACGGTCCTGAATTTATAAAAAGTAACGGACTATGCCAACCTGCATCGAGGTAAGATAAGATCAGAAGGTTCATGAACGAGATCGAAATGTATCAGGGCCGAATCGGTGTGCCATCTCTCCTTCGCACCTGAGTCCAGTTGTAATTGTATTCAGGGTATGAATATTTCCGCGCCAGCTCTTCGTTAATGTCAATGCCCAGTCCGGGGGCCTCGTTGACAAAAAGATACCCGTTCTCGATGCGCGGAGTACCGGGGAAAACTTCGTGTGTCAGGTCATCCCACTCCTTCCCTTCCTGGATCCCGAAATTCCAGATGGCAAGGTCGATATGTGCATTTGCTGCATGACCCACGGGTGAAGTATCTCGCGGACCATGCCAGGCAGTTTTCACATTGAACCACTCTCCCAGCCTGGCCACTTTCATTGCCGGGGTTATTCCACCGATCTGCGAAATGTGGATCCTGATAAAATCGTACATTCTCAGGGAGATGGGTTCTATCCATTCATGGGGGTTATTGAACAATTCTCCCATGGCGATAGGCACTGCAGACTGTTGTCTCAGCATTTTAAACCAGCCCATGTTTTCCGGGGAGAAAGGATCCTCTATAAAAAAGGGCCTGTATTGTTCCAGTTTCTTGATCAGGTCGATGGCATCCATGGGTTGGAGCCTTTCATGCATATCGTGCAGCAGTTCAAGCTCATCTCCGAACTTCTTCCTTGCCAGCTCAAATATTTCCAGGGTGCCCCGCTTGTAGGCCTGCTCATCCATCGTATTGTCTTCGGGCTGACCAAATCCATATCTTTTATAGTCCGGATCTTTTGAGAGATGGGTGGATCCGTATCCTCCCAGTTGAATACGAATATGCCTGTATCCCTTTTCCTTCAATTGTGCCACCTTGTCCATGACTTCCGCGGGTGTGCGTGCTGATGCATTGGGATAGGTATCCACTGCAAACCGTGTCTTTCCTCCCAACAATTCGTATACAGGCATTCCGGCCATCTTCCCCTTGATATCCCACAGCGCCTGGTCCACCCCACTGAGCGCATTGTTCAGTACCGGGCCATTTCTCCAGTATGAACTTACGTAGGCTGTTTGCCAGATATCTTCTATGTTCGCAACATTCCTGCCCCTGCAAAAATCATCAAGGTAGTCGTCTATAGCAGATATCACAGTACGTGCCCGTTGCCTGAAGGTAGCGCATCCAACACCATAGAGCCCCGGCTGATCTGTTTCCACCTTGACAATGACGAGTTCAATACCGTAAAGACAGGTGGGAATTGCCCTGACTTTCCTGATTTTCACTTTCTCAGTGTTGATTTCTTTACCGGCGGGTTTCCATCCCGATACCGATGGAACCGCAGCAGGCGGAACAGGTGAAACATTATTTTCTACATTCCTTGCACAAGCAGCAAGAGGCAGCAGTGCCATTGCTTTTAACAAATCTCTCCTGGTGTTCATAGTCAGGTATTTTATTGATTTCTCAATACAAAACAGATCAACAACTTACGCTTTGAAAAAATGGCCCTGAATGCTGGTTTATTGGGCGCATTATGTGAAATATATTATCTCATCCATTTCAAAATAAATCTTTCTTCAAATTATGAACAATGAATCAGCAGTTACTCTACCAAAAAGGAAAAATACAACAAAATAAACCAAAACAGGAATATGAAGAATATTCCAATCAATTTTATCTGAGCAGTTTCTCAAAACTGCAATTCAAACTTAGGGGAACCTAATCATGAAGAACCTCTTACTTCCTGATCCACGCAGGGTGGTAAATGAGCGAATCACCGCATTAATTTGCATTCTACCGGATAACAACTAACTTATGAAGAGATGATCGGTCTGTCCGCATGTGGATCAGGTATACTCCCTCCGGAAGATCTGTTTTCTCAAATGAAAATTCATAGCTTCCGGCTTCAAGACGTTTTTTCACGATTATTCTGACTGCCTGTCCGTTAAAATTGTACATGGTAATGTCTACCAATCCGGGAGTAGATTCAAAACTTATTTTTACAGTGCCACGTACAGAAAGCGGATTTGGATATACCATCAGTGTCGATACAGGTACTTTTTCCTGATCAATAACACCTACTGAAGTGGTATCTGCATCACAGGCATCCCCAATTCCATTGCCATTTGAATCCATCTGATCGGCATTAGGCGTAAATGGGCAATTATCCGTAGCATCCAACACCCCATCCAGATCCGAATCTGTGTTAAATACAACCGCATCGGCTATAGCTACAGGCCATGTGACATTCGCCGGATCCATTTTATTTCCAGCCAAATCCTGAATATTTCCAACCGATGCCTCGATCTCTATATCCACAAAACTATTGGAATCAGTCATTGGGAATATCGTGATCTTATTATCATAACAGTGATAAGTAACCGGTATTTCAGATGAATTGTTCTTGTCTGTTAACTTAACGTATTCCGGCAATACTTCGTCGCAGTCAATACGCTCGGTAAATTCCACTGATATTTCATCACCTTCTGAATAAATCGTATCAAAAGGTTCAGGAACATCGTACAACATCGGGCTCACCCTGTCGATCTGACCACGAACCACGGATGAATACTGCACGCCTTCCAAACATTCCTGTACCGCTCGAAACTCATAAAATCCATCGTCAAGTCCTTCGACATTCCAGGGATAAGTGTACCCTTCTTCATAATCTGTTAATGCAGCGTGATCGATAGAATGAGCATCCCGCCAGGAGCCTGTTCCGTCTTTTCTGTATTGGAATGCTACTTCGGTTGTAGTTTCAAGATCATAGCCTGAGACAGCGGCTTCCGTTGCATGATTATTGCTCTTGTTGATCACCCATTTATCCGATGGCATATCAAGTGTCAATGGATTGCAGTTACTTTCAAAGAATACAGATAACTCTATCTCATCAGCAATCTGTGCATCGCAAAGCGAACGTAATACAAATGTCAGGTCTTCATAATTGAATGCGAACGGACCCCTGCTGACGGTCATCGTAACATCTGCTGATCCAAACGCAGGAATGATGAATGGTTCCAGGTCGCTGATCGATATACCATTCACCAGTATAATTGCACCATCGGGATTACTGGAAGAATTAAAGGCCAGTTCATATTCTCCTTCCTCCTCACTCTGTGACGTATTGGCAAGATTCAATCTGAATACAGCTTGCTGCTCCGGATCTACTCCTGATTGTGTATAAACATCTGACTGAAGACGAACGCCTTCCCTGTGTTGGGTCCCTTCTTCCCACGGGCAAGAGCTCCTGCCGCTGACCAGGTCAAAGACGGGCGTACCATATGTTTTATCGGACTTGATATCAACACTGTAAAAATCACCTATGTCGTTATCCTCCAGGTGATATCCAGTAGTCTTGGATGATGAAAATTCAGCCGAGGCTGACGCCCCAACTTCCATCCTGACTTTGGTTTCTACTTTTGATTCAAATCCTGTACCGGCAATATCCAGTTCAAGTTCGACCGCTGCTGATTGTTCGACAAACAGGCTGTATTCAATTGATGATTTGTTGGAAAGGTTAATGGAGGTAGAGGAAGTATATGGGGCTCCGGCACTGAATGAAATATTTTCAATAAATTCAGCTTCATCCTTCAGTTCCTGATTCATATCAAGAGTTTGTTGCCACGTGTCAATCTGTATCTGGTACAATTTTGCTGAGTCAGAATTTTCAGCCCTGTAGATGTTTCGTATGTCCACCAGTTGGGGAATAATCACATCCTTGATGTGCCCCTCTGTATAGATAAAGGTTGTTGCGAAATCCTCAGGCGCAACAGCGAGCTCTTTAGATTTGGAAATCTCACAATCCTCGTACGAAATCACATCTGTAATTCCATATAGCATATTCATGGCACCCCCTACAAAAACATCACCTATTTCTCCCGTAATATTTGAATTACCTGATGTTTCAAAACGTTCGGTATTGGTCAATGAAAGTACTGACTCATTCTGAGCTGACAATTTATATCCCATTTCAAAAGCAGCACTGATTTTTCCAACAACCACAGATCTGACAATCACACCCATTCCACTGAAGAGTTCCGTTCCAAGCTTAGTGCTCAGTTCAACTTTTGTGCTTGTCCCATAATTCGCAAACATTTTAAAACCGAATTCTTTCGTATTGCTCTCTTCGAAAAAACCCTTACTGTTGCCCCCTGGAGGATCGCGCAGAATCAAAAATGGTACCTCAGGAGTCACTGTAACAAAGGTCTGCTCACGTGGTTTGTGTCCTGTGACCAGTACCTCTGTATTGTAATTTGCTATCTCGTTTTCTACATGCGCTACAATGTTTAACTCCTTCAGATAGGGCTCTATAATCTCGGGATACCCGGCAGTGAAGACATATTCTGCTTCACCGTTCACAAGATGAAGGGTATCCGTTCTCAGTTCATTTTCCAGTTCGCTCTGTACAATAATATATCCTGTATCGACCAGGCAGGTTTGCTCTCCGAAGCTTTCAAATACCTGCACCAGCAGGCTGTATTCAGATAACTGTTCTAAAATTTTAAAATCAGTTGCACATTCATTATCAGGCCAGCCAGAAACCATTACGTCAGGTTTATTTCTATAAATGAAATTTTTCTCAGCAGTTCCCTCACTATTATCGATCTCATCCATTGAAAAATAATCCATCACAACTGTTGGAGAAAATTCATCCGGATCTTCCGGGACAAAATTCACAACATCAATTAAGTATTTCCCCGATGGCATTACCACGCTATAAAAACCAGTCGAATTACTTGTCCTGATCGTAGTATCAAAGCAGTCTTTGATAAAACCCGGACGATACAATTCAATATCAGCCTGTCCGAAATAGATGCCACAGCTCCCTGTAACATATCCCTGGATTGTATCGGTTTGCACATCAATAAACATGATGTCATTAATATTCTCACCAACGAAATAATTCTGTTCTTTTTCCAGGAATTCATGATCAGAATATCTTGCCGAAAAAGTATAATCTCCCGTCTCATCAACGGTAAGATTGAAATAGCCTTCAGCATTTGTAGTATCTAACCTGTAAAATCCATTCACCAGTATTTGCACACCAGACATTCCACAGGTATCCCCGTTAAATAACTGTACAACGCGTCCTGAAACTTCAAAAGAAGAGGTGTCGGTGAAATTCAGATACTCAATATTAGAGTTATCGAGATTCAGGTTTCTTGTATAATTCCCGGGATTAAATCCATGACTGCCTTTTTCCGGCCAGATTAAGAAATCTGCAGTTTCGTTATAATATATATTACTGATATTATAATATCCACTGCTCTCAGTTGTAGCTGAATAAAGTGTATCTTCTTCCCCCTGTGGCACTTCGCCAAGTCGCCTGGCGTAAACAACAACTCCCTGCACACCAGTACCCAAAGGCGCCTTCACCTCACCACTAATAGTGCCATTAGCACTCCTGTAACCAGTATCTGTAAGACTTTGGAAATCCGGGCCTGATCCCGAATTTAAAGGTTTAATCTGGTACACATATCTCCGCCCGGGAATGCCGCTATTATCAACAAAACTCACCCTGTTTTTATCCAGAATATCCAACTGGTTTTTATCACGCAACACCTCGATCTGGTCAGCGAATTCTGCTATGTTATTCCAATTTAAAGTGGTAGAAGAAAGGTTGCCTTTTGAGGCGGAAAATTCAACTTTCTTTGTCCTTCCTGTAACTGTTACTGTATCGGAGGTATGATTGCCCCAGGGAGCATAATTGCTCACCGTTACGATGTAATATGTATGTTCTTCATCAGATTGAATGCCCTCGTCGTCAAACGTAATCCCCGATCCTTTTGATTTACCGTTGATGGTTGCAACCAGGTTTGAAGAAGAATCCCTGAATACCCTGTACTTGTGATGCACAGCTGCTATATTGGTGTTCGACTTAAAACGAACCCTGATCTTGTCAAGGAATTCTTCATCAGAAGCAGTTGGTTCAATTGGAGGTTTTATCTTACTTGTTGTAACAAAACCGGTACTGTAATTGTAGGTTTTTTCACTAAGGCAGCCGCAAGTAAGTTTGAGTGTATACCTATAGGAAGTAGAAGGACCCACATTCCATGGACCGCTAAAATTGTTATTTGTACTTGGTGAATATGTAGCACCATCGCTGCGGATCACAACAATTTTCTTACAACCAAGTGCACAAAACATACCTTCCCAGGTCATTGTAACACCATAGTCACCATTGGCTGTAACACTG
>CAZOXI010000161.1:0-5294 GCA_964583445.1 uncultured Bacteroidaceae bacterium
TTACGATACGTTTATTGTAATTTTTATGATAAGGTTGAAGCCTGAAAACAATGAAGCTGGTTTCCAGCACGCCGATCCAGGATGCAATGGTCTTCATATCCACGCCGGTCTCTAACGCAATGTTGCTCATGTTCAATAGCTGACCGGTCCGGCCTGCACACAACCTCAGGAACTTTTCGAAAGCATACAAATCTGTTATGTTCTTTACAAGGCGTACATCGCGCTCAACGTAGGTCCGGATATAATTTGCCAGGAACAGCGAGGAATCAGTACCGCTGCTGTGGAGAACAGGATAACCGCCTTTGAAAAGAATTTCATTGGTAGTGCCTATCTTCCACTCAAGTTCAGACAGGCTG
The DNA here is from genome assembly GCA_964583445.1 of uncultured Bacteroidaceae bacterium. Taxonomy (GTDB): domain Bacteria; phylum Bacteroidota; class Bacteroidia; order Bacteroidales; genus M55B112. Next base: position 357 of record CAZOXI010000161.1, read on the forward strand.
AGTGGCAAAAGGAAAAGATACCCTACCCTTCCTGCAAGGCTTTGAGAGATACTCTCCTGGAGCAGGAAATTGTTCGAACCCGTGAGTATAAACATCCCGGTACCATCAAATTCATCCAGCACCTGTTGAAGATATGAAAACAGTTGCGGTACCCGTTGTACTTCATCCAGTATGGCACCACCGGGATACTGGCTGATAAATCCCCTGGGATCATCCATGGCGAACAGTCGGGTATCGGGATTTTCCAGGTTCACATACTGTTTATCAGCAAATACCGACCGAACCAGGGTGGTTTTCCCAGATTGTCTGGGCCCGGTAATAGCAACAGCCTTAAATTGCTTCGCCAGCCTGACCAGTGTTTCTGCTGCGTTACGTTGTATCATATCTGCAAATATACAATTTCGGAATCAGATTCCAAATTTGTAAGCATTTTTCATTCCTTCGGTCTAAACCTGTAATGTTTTTCGGGTTAGCAGTTGAATAGTTGTAGGATATTTTCTTACCAGGTATAGCATTCCAATGCAAGGTTAAAAAATAAAAAGTATCGCTTATCTTTAACCGGTGATTTATTAATCTGCGCCAGGACCCCAACATTCTGGTGCCAAAAAACATTCCTTATGAAACCTTCATCATTGAGCATTGTAATTTGGCTTCGCCGAGCTAAAGGTTCAGAGGAAGCAAGCACAAAAGGGCATAAATATACTGCACGAAGCACAATGAGTATTGATGAAGGTTACTCATTGCATAATAATTTTTAGAGGTATTCGTGAGCTCACTGCGTTCGGTTCGCCGAGCACCTTATTATCAATATTATTTTGCGAGGCAACTAGTCACCCCTTATTAAAAACGTAGCTTGTAACAAATTGTAAATTAATACTATAACTAAATCATATACTTATGAAACAGATAACGAGCACCCTGATCGCTTTACTCATCGTTGTCAGCGCTTTTTCCCAGGAACTGACGAAAGAATCCATAAAGGAAATTCAGTCTTCGCTGACAATGGATGCATACACGAAAGCGATGCAAAATGCACTTTCGAATAACGAAGTGAATCAACTGGCAAGAAAGTTGGAAAACGTTGATGAAGATGATCATTATTTTACCTATAAAGTGGACGTGAAAGGCATCACCGATCAAAAAAGCTCCGGGCGTTGCTGGCTGTTTACTTCACTCAATATGCTTCGTCCCAAAGCCATGGAAGTATTCAATGTATCATCCTTCGAATTTTCGGAAAATTACCTGTACTTCTGGGATCTGTTCGAGAAATCAAATCTTTTCCTGAACAACATGATTGAAACCGCTGAAGCACCTGTGGATGACCGCCTGGTTCAGTGGTATTTCAAGGCACCGATAGGTGATGGAGGAATGTGGAGCAGCTTTGCCAACCTGGTGGATAAATATGGAATGGTTCCCGGGAAGATCATGCCCGAAACCCAGTCGAGTGAAAATACCCGCAACATGGTCAAATTTATTAACCTGAAACTAAAAGAAAATGGGTTGCGTTTGCGGGAAGCTGCACAAAATGGCCTGGAGAGCGAAGCGCTTCACAGCATGCGTGAAGCAATGATGACCGAAATATACCGGATGCTCGCACTGAACCTGGGGGTTCCTCCCTCTGAGTTCGAATGGAGATATAAAGACAAGGATGGGGAGCTTTCAGCGTATACCAGGTATACACCACTGGAGTTCAAAGAAAAAGTGCTGGTTGATATCCAGGTCAGGGATTATGTGATGTTGATGAACGATCCTACCCGTCCGTTCAATAAGCACTACGAAATTGATAATTACCGCAATGTGGAAGAAGGTGTGAACTGGCATTATGTAAACCTGCCGAATGAGAAAATCAAACCCATGGTAATTGAGTCCATTAAAAATAATATGGCTATTTATGCATCATGCGATGTCGGACAACAATTAAACAGGAACTATGGCATCCTGGATGTTGATAATTATGATTACGAATCAGTGTACGGAATAAGTTTCGGCATGAACAAGGCGGAACGCATCAAGACACGGTCCAGTGGTTCTTCGCATGGAATGGCATTAATTGGGGTTGATATTGATAAGGATGGCAACCCGGTGAAATGGCAGTTTGAAAACAGCTGGGGAGAAGATACCGGTCATAAGGGCTACTTAACCTTTACTGATGAGTGGTTTGATGAATATATGTTCCGCATTGTGATTCACAAAGATTTTATCACACCTGAAGTACTCGACATATACAAAACGAAGCCCACACTGCTGCCACCCTGGGACTGGATGTTTTAGCCCGTCACTCTTTCGTGGAGCGTATCAGTACGGGTGAAAAAAGAAACTCCGACTGTTAGGTCGGAGTCTATCGTGGAGCCGCGGGGGATCGAACCCCGGTCCAAACGAGAAACCAATATGCTTTCTACATGCTTAGTCTTTCCTTGGTTGTAGGGTATCGACAGGCGAAAGACGACCGATCCATACCTTAGTTGCGGTGATGTTTCGCCCCGGAGTCACAACCCCTCCGGTGACTATCCCATTCTCACTGCACCTCCTGTTGGAAACCCGATAGGGAACAAAGCTTCCGGAGATGTCCCGTCGCGGTATCTTATACCGTGATGAAGCGTATTTTACTTAGTAAAATTACGCAGCGAGAGCATAATTGTTATTGCCAATTATAAGTGTGAGATTTGATATTTACGAGCAAAATCCCAATGCTCGACATGCTTACATACCTGTTTTACCCGCTGTCAAATCCAACTCGGCCCCGGTATGTTACTGCACCGTTGTGCAGCATGCAAAGATACGATTCTTATATGAAGAACGCAATCTCTTGCTTCTGTCTTTATATGTCTCAAAAAACATTCCAAAAAAATAAGGCTGTCACAATGACAACCTTATTTTTTCTGAACAACCTTCACAACAGGTCAGCCCATGCAGGCGGTTTTACCTGATTACATCATCCATTGTTCATACGTGCTTTGGAGTGGTCCTGATAATCACTATTCAGCAGTGAATATCACGTCAAACTTCAGATTGATCATGTCGTTGATAAAATCATCCTTCAGCTCTGCAAATACCTTTTTCGACTTAAAGTTGACGCCCCAGAGGGTACGGTCAATCGCAAATTCGTTGGTTTGTACACTCACCTCATTGTCGTTTACACTGATGGCCGCCGGGAAGGTAATACTTTTGGTCTCTCCCCGCATGGTGAGGTTGCCGGTCACTTCATGTGTAGGTGTTACACCCGATTCGGGTGCACTGCCACTGTACTCCTTCAGTGATACGATGTCAAACTCCGCTGTGGGATACTCTTCTGTATAAAAGAAATCTTCTGATTTAAGATGTCCCACCAAACGTGCGTTCATATCTCCTTCCAGGTCTTCGTTTACAATGGAATTCAGATCGATTGTAATATTTCCGGAAGCCACTTCACCATCAGACACTTTCACCTGTCCATCACTAACCTCCACTGTACCTAAATGCTCCCCGGTGGGTTTCACGCCCCTCCAGTGCACTTTGCTGTCGGTTTCTACTTCATACACTTCACCCGATGATGCAGCTGTTTTCTGCGCCTCGCCTGTCTTGGCCTCATCGGCGTTTTTCGGATTGTTACATGCAACTACAAGGGTTGCGATTACGGGTATAATAAATAATTTTTTCATTGTTTCTATTTTTTTTGTTTTACCAGGTTGATTGATCTTTATTATATCCTATTACACCCGCCACGACAATTTGTTCGTTCAAGATTGTTAAAAAACTTGAAACCCTGAAAATTAAGTATCAACTCACTGTTTGATATACTTCAGCGTTTGACCCCGGGAAATACCGGGAGAAAATCAGTAACGGTCCAACAAAATAACTCCGTCAGACGGGAAGCTGTGTATTTTTGATACAAAAGTGTGCCGAAATGCCACAACCGGACGGACTGATCAAATGCTGAAACATAACACATATAAAAAATCTGAAGTACACAGGATGCGCGACAGGGGCGCGATCCGGGAAATCATGAATCCGGATTGACAAATCCAATGGCATACTTTTAGCGTAGAATATGAAAAATTTTCAACACGTGGAAAACAAGAGGATCAAGTTCAATAACATCGATGCAGCGATCATGCTGTTGAAATCCGAATCACCGGAACTGGAACAGGTACTGAAATGGAAGCATCTGAAAACATATATTCTCAATCTTGGGTCTTCCATCGATGATCAAATTAAGACAAAACTCAACGAGCAGGAAGATCGCGTTTGCATTACGCGACTTCTTACCGAGAATGAAAAGGACAATGTATCGGTGCGGGTGCGGAAATTGCTGCTGGATGAAGAGATTTCATCGAAAAGGACAGTGCTCTTTGCAAATGATCCTGAGCTGATCAGGGCCGCAAAAAGAAAAAGTCTTTTTAGCCTGGTAGGTATTGCCACGGACAATCAAAGTAAAAAAGACTTCTATGAAGCCGGGGCTTCTATCGCAGTGCGTGACATCAACAACATTGATATTTTTACGGGAGCTAACGATTCAAAACCTGCTTTCTCTCAAGCTATACCGGGATTATTTGAACATCAGCAACATTTCAGGAAACAGTTCGAAAACAAAAAACCCGTTTTCTTCTTTGACTATGACGGAACCCTTTCGCCCATTGTAAAAGATCCTGAAAAAGCCATTATTTCGGAAAAGAGGCGTGAATTGCTGCATATCCTGGCAGAGAAGTATACTGTGGCAGTTGTAAGCGGCAGGGACCGATCCGATATTCAGTCATTTGTCGACCTGGACAATATCATCTACGCAGGAAGTCACGGATTTCGCATTTCAGGTCCGCGAGGCATGCACAAGGAACTGGAAGAGGCCCGGGAACTGCTGCCCAGGCTCGATAAAATGGAGAAACAACTGACAGAAACACTTGAAAAAGTGATTGAAGGAGTCCAAATTGAAAGAAAATATTATGCCAGATCGGAAGAGCACCG
>CAZOXI010000161.1:5304-7036 GCA_964583445.1 uncultured Bacteroidaceae bacterium
CGCCATTCATTACAGGAATGCACCAAAAGGCGCCTATAAAGAGATCGTGGAACGTGTCAATACGGTGATCGGCGGTGACAGGGATTTTAAAAAAGGCAGAGGAAAAAAACTCCTGGAGGTTAAGCCTGCATTGCAATGGCACAAAGGGAAGGCTGTTGAATGGATTATGGATAAACTCAAATTCTCCTGGCCAGATGAATACATACCTTTATTTATTGGTGACGATGTTACTGATGAGGATGCATTCAAGGCACTTTCCGATGACGGAATCGGCATTCTTGTAGGCGAACACAGTCAGCTTTCGGCAGCCACTTACCACCTTAAAAATGTTGGACAAGTAGACGCGTTCCTGGAAGAACTCGTTGCCAATAATATTATATCAGTATCTTAATAGCGCATTCAGCTCTGTCCCCTGCAAAGGCATTTCACCGGGAGTGGAAATGAACACCTCACCACCATTGATCAACGTATGTACAGCAGCCAGGTTATAGAGTGAGGCTTGATAACCCCGATCACCGGGTGAAGCCAGTTCAACGGTTCTCTTTTCCATATCGTATATTCCGAAAAGATCCTTTTCCTCCTCAATAAACAATGTATCAATCCTTCTGTCCACGGCAGCCGGCACAATTTTGGCAGGATCACTACTTACTTTTGAACCGGCAGAAGCATTACGCAGGACCTGCACTTTTTCCTTGCGTACATTCATGAAGTATTCTTCCAGCAGGAATACACTTTCATCATGTAGCTCCAGTGAATCAAGCTCATCGGGGTTTCCGTTCACATGTTCATCGAACAGGTGTCCATAGGACGTAACCTTTTCATATACAGGGTAATATTCATCCACACATGCCAGCACCAAAGGTACCTTCTGATCTTTGATCACCTGCATGACCCCATCATCCACGGCCCGGATAAATTTTTCCCGTTCAATGTCCTTGTCATCCTTTCCTGATCCCTGTCCATGGAACATGGCACCACTGTCGCCTCCGTGTCCTGTCCTGTTCTGCAATGATTTCTGTTCATAATCATACCCGACTACATCCTCAAGTCTTCCCGGAGTAAGATTCTCCACAAAGACCTCTTCTATAAAATGTTTTGAACATTCAAAAAGCCTCACCTGCTGCATGCTCAGGGCAAGCAGGTAATACCTTCCATCGTCGTTAAAAAAGGGAATAACAGGCAGGATATAATAGTGATCCCTTACATAGTGCCGCTCCCTGAAATGTACCGGCAATGTATAGATGTGCAGCTCGTCACCATCTGTAAATACAGCAAGCCCGTCCGACTGGTTTCTCCAGAAGAGATCATCTTCAAGCAACTCCTCTACCGGATGCAGGAGCTCATTTTTCTCTTTTTCCGACAGCCCCTGCTCTTCCAGGATATTGCGCACCTTCTTCAACCTGTTCTTCAGTCTCAACTGACCCTGACCGGTATCGACGGGCCCGCCGGCTCTTTCTGTGGGTATAAAAATTGATATACAGTTATTACTGTGAACGCCAGCCAGTTTAAGTAACTGCTCACGTGTTATCAATCCGTTTTCAGTAATGTAATTCGTCTCTTCCATTCTATTTTATAATTATCTTGTACTGCTGAATATTTCGTGCTCCAAACTAATTCTTACCTGGTGTTTTTTTAATGCCCGGTTATGATCACCAGATCATTCCCGGGGTATTTTATTTATTACTTGCAGGTATACCCGCCATCTATCACAAGTTCACTGCCTGTCATGAAT
>CAZOXI010000162.1:0-7012 GCA_964583445.1 uncultured Bacteroidaceae bacterium
TCCTTCTGATGAAAAGGAATGTGAAACAACATCCTGGTATGTTTCTTTTTGGAATTTCATCGCTTTATACATTGATTCCCGTTTTGGCAAGGATTGGTGTTTATCTCCTGAACAATCGCTTTCATTGCATGGTGGCAATTTCATGGTACCAACCCAACTTCTTATTCGTTCTCCCAAAGCCTCTAATAACAGGGTGAATCTATTACATGGCTCTTCAGTTTTTGATTCAAAAGTTGAAATACCGCATCAAAATGAACGCGAGGAAATTGAAGGTGTGCAGGTTTATTCTTTAGAAGCAGGACTTGTCGCCGTTAGCTCTGACTTTTACACGCGTCACCCAACGGATGCGCGAACATGTTTAGCCATGGTAAAAGATTCATCTGGAGTATTGGCAAAACTATTGGATGGTGGAAAAAGTATTGTTGCCGGAAGACTATCTGGAGCGTTTCGTAATATAGGAAACGATAAGATTGCTCGTTTTCTAATGAATGTGATGTTGGCATCAGGTAACTATCCATGGACAGTTATAAAATTGGATAAGCGCGAGCAATATATGTCCGCATTAGAAAAGGCCAGTGTTGGTAATGATATCACAGATTTTGCAAAATTTATTGGTGAACAGGTTAGCAATACCATTGATAAGAAAAATGTTTCAATTTAAAGATGTGGAGCTTTAAATAATTGCGCCAGTTTTTTCGCCAGCTTTCCTGTAAATCCATGTAAAACAACGTAATATTTTACATAAAGGAAGTTGCACAACTTTCTGTTTTTCCTGACAGGAAACGAAGGTCAATCGTGGCGGAGCAGGCAACCGTGATCCCTAAACATTGGAAAGTAGATGGATGTACAATATCATGGCATCAGCAAGTTAGGCAGAAACATCGAAATTTGCGGGAACAGGGTCACAAGTATTAATACTACAAGACTTACGCTCAAGAACGGCAAACTGGCCTTACTGACTTTCCCAATAGATTCTTTTCCTATGCTGGATGCCACAAAAAGACAAACACCGACCGGTGGTGTTGTTAATCCGATGATCAGATTTAAAACGGCGATAACTGCGAAATGTATAGGGTCCACACCAACTGTTATAGCCACTTTGAGTAAAATTGGGAATAGTACCAAAAGGGCAGCAATGGTTTCCATAAATGTCCCTACGAAAATCAGTAACAGGTTAATCAGCAACAATACCACATATTTATTTTGAGAAAAACTGCTTATGCCTTCAGATATGATTTGCGGAAATCTTTCTGTGATCAGTATCCATCCAAATAAATTTGCAAAACCCACCAAAACCATCAATGACGCAGAAGTTTTCATCGAATCCATTATTACCGAATAAACATTTCGGAGGTTTAATTTTCTATACACAAAAAATCCTATGATTAAAGCATAAATTACAGCAATAATTGATGCCTCTGTAGGTGTAAAAATTCCTCCTATAATTCCGAATAAGATAATTGCGGTCATCAAAAGAGCCCAAAAAGTGTCGATAAAGCTTCGCATAATTATACCAAACGAACTTCTTGGATATTTTGGGTAATTGTTCTTACGTGCGATAAAATATGTAACCACCATTAGGCCAACTCCAAGCATCAGTCCGGGCAAGGCGCCTGCAAGAAAAAGTTTTCCCACCGTAAGTCCACTCAGGGTAGCAGCAATAATCATAGGTACGCTTGGTGGGATGATTGGCCCAACCGTTGAGGAAGCCGCGGTAATTGCACATGAAAAATCCGAATCATAGCCTTCTTTTTTCATGGCAGGGATCATAATGCTTCCAATGCTTGCAGTATCAGAAATTGCAGTCCCTGAAATGCCTGCAAACAGCATAGAAGTTCCTACATTGGCAAGGGCAAGTCCACCCCTTACATGTCCCAGAAGATGATTACAAAAAGTGATAATTTTTTCAGTAAGTCCACCTGTATTCATAAGGTTCCCGGCGAGAATAAATCCGGGAATACTTAGTAAAACAAATACATCAATTCCGGAATACATTTTGGCAGGAATTATCAGTAGTGGTATTCCTTTAAATAAAAGGTATATAAGACATGAAAAACCAAGTGCAAATGCAATGGGAAACCTTAATACAAGGCAAATAATGAAAAGGATAACAAGCAGGGCTATCATTTGTTAAGTTTATTTCTTTTGGTTAATTCCACTATCCCGTAAATCAGCAGGGTTGACGACATCAATAACAAACTAAAGAAGGCAAATGACATGGGAATTTTCATACTTGGAGATGTTTCTATGCTACCCAGATTAATATACTGCACTGAGAAAATGGCCATGATGGCAAAAAGAAATATTGAAGACAGTTGCACAAACAAATCCGTTAATTTTCTTATTTTTTTTGGGAATTTCCGGTAAAAAATATCAAGTTCAACATAATATTTGTCCCGCAATGCCAGTCCGGCAGCAAAACTCATGGCATAAATAAAAAACAAACGCGATGCTTCTTCTGTCCATGATGGTGCATTTGCCAGGAAAAAACGTGCAAATATTTGCACCGAAGTGGCACCAATAAATCCCAATGTGCTTAACATTGTGCCGATGCTTAGTAGTTTACTTAGAATTTTCAAGATCATAAGTTTTTTTCATTTCCTGTACCTGAAAATATAAGTCCTTTAATTCGGGTGACAGGCTATTAACGATGGCATCCTGACATTTATCGCTAAAGGCTCTTTTGTCAACTTCAATAAACTCCATTCCCATATCGTTTAATTCTTCCTTTACTTTACGTTCATTTGTTAAAAATAATCGATGTTCATATGTGATCATATCCCTTGCTGCTTCCAGGAAAATTTTCTGAAGGTCGGGAGCCATTGATTGAAATTGTTTTTCGCCTATTACCGGATATACCCAGCTCACTACATGTCCAGTAAGGTTTACATACTTTTGTACCTCGGCGAAACCTGCACTTTTAATCAAAGCAAAAGGATTTTCCTGAGCTTCAATGGTTCCTTGTTGTAAGGATGTAAAAACTTCTGAAAAGGCCATTGGTGTGGGTTTGGCGCCAAGAGTGCTCCAGGCAGTAACAAAAGATGGAACATTTGGAACCCTTATGATTAAGCCATCCAAATCATCGGGATGACGAATGGGGCGATTAGAAGTGAGGTGCCTTGCTCCACGTTGAAAATACCCCAAAGGTCGAAGTCCGATCACCTCCAGCATTTCTTTTTCTATTCTTTTCCCCACTGGACCGTGAAGGAAATTTTGCATGTCTGTGGAATCTCTCAGGAAAAAAGGAAGCTCGCAAAACGCTGCTATTTCAATCCAATTGTTTAAAGTAGAACTTGTGGTAGTAATATCAATGATTCCTGCTTGAATTAAACGTATGGATTCAACCTCTTTTGCCAGTTGTTCAGAGTGATATACATCAAGCTTTATTCTTCCGTCCGACCTTTCATGTAATATTTTACTAAAATAGTCAAGAGCCATATACCAGGTGTGCGTTTCATTTACAAGGGTGCTTGCTTTTAGGTGGACTTCGGGCTGGTTGGGATTGTAGCATTGAACAAATAGCAAGGTGATGGATATATAAAAAAATAATTTGGCAAAGGTACGTTTCAAATACCGGGACATATTTAACCTTTATTTTTGCTTTGTCTAAAGATACATATTTTGTGGTTTTTTATTCTTATTTTCAGTAGTTCTGAAGCTCGATTCCATTACTCGCCGGCATTGATCCACCTTACCGGAATCCGCATAGCGGATAACCAGACAATTCTGCTATGTATGAATGGGTTTCTATGAATAATCTTCACTTGTTTCCAACTTTTTAAACGGATCCAGCGTCTACCATAGGAATAATACTGTACGATATGTATAACAAAGTTTGGTTTGCTGGTTTGCTGTTTGTTGCGGCCACCTTTTATTCCTGTGAGAAACAGGAGCATACATTGCCTGCATCGATGGAAATGACGCTGCGTGTGGAAGTAACAAAAGGAATGAATGATGATTTTCAGCTTACCGGGCTGGATATATGGTCAGGTGATTTCCGTTTTCGTGGGAACCGCTCTGTCGGAGAAGATATCAATTTTTTACTTAGTTTTCCCGAACCCAGGCAGTTCAGCTTTTCGGGACCTGAGTTCCCTTTGATACATGCCGATATTCCTCAGGGAATTTATTCAAATTTTGAAATAAGCTGGAACCTGGCCCAGGGATCAGGTGATTACGATGAGTTTCAATCTGTTCTTGAAGAGTATCTCGCCGATGACGATGGTGATGATGGTGACGATGGTGATGATGGTGATGATGACACAGGAGATGATATGGATGATGATGATTTTGATGATGATGATGATGATGATCTTGAGGATGTTCTGGAGAGTTATCTTGAAGTCATTGTTCCGGGTGTAAAAGTGGAAGCAACGCTCCTTGACGGCACCACGAGGTACCAGGTACTTTTTGTACTGGATGATGGTCTGAGAATGGATATTCCTGCAATCCTTGAAGATGAAAGTACAGAAATCAGTTTCCTTGCCGGTGCAGAAAATAAATTCCTTTTGTCCTTCGATACCGAATACTGGGTACGCCCTCTGAGCCGGGAAGTATTCCGCAATGCACTGGCAGCGGAAAATGATGATGATGAAGAGATTATTTTCATTCAGAAAAACATCAATACCGAACTATATACCATCTTGCTCAGCAGGTTTGAGGAATCATTCACGCTTATTAAGCAATAGAACAGCAATTTGTGAAGAAATACGATGAAATAAACGCAACAGACCGGGAGCTGGTGGAAGGTTGCCTGAGAAACGACAGGGGCAGCCAGGAATTGTTGTATCGCAAGTATGCGAAAAGAATGTTGCGTTTAAGCCGGTCGTATGCAAAAACCACAGACGAAGCCCAGGATATTCTCCAGGAATCCTTTTTAAAGGTATTTCGCAATATTGAAACGTATACAGAGGGATCTTCCCTGGAAAGCTGGATATGGAGAATTGTCAACAATACGGCGATTGACCATTACCGGAAATCAAAACGACAAGGGTTCTTTCAGCCCCTTGAAGAGGATTCAACACTGAATGAGGAAGCGGTTATGGAACCTTCCCTTCGCCTGGAAACCGAAGATATATTCAGAGCCGTGAATGAGCTTCCGGATGGCGCACGTATGGTATTTCACCTGTATGCGGTGCAGGGTTACTCCCACAAAGAGATCGCCCAACAACTGAATGTAAGTGAAAGCACCTCCAAGTCGCAGTATCAGAGGGCCCGTAGTTTATTGGTTGAAAGGTTAAACGAAAGAGAAGCCGGTTGAAGTCTATTGAAGAAACATACAGGCAATGGTTTGAGGAGCATCTCCTCGAAAGCGTTTCCCGGGAGGAAGCAAAGCAGCTTGATGACTCCTGGGACACGATCGAGGAAGAGCTTGTCCTTGATGCGGTATGGACAAACCTGGACTCAACATTGCCTCGTGGAACGGATATCAGGCCTGAGGTCTCAGCATCCCCTGCCAGGCCTTCCGTAATCACCTACCTTGGTATTCCCGCAGGTGTTATCCTTGTTGGATTTGTTCTATGGTATTTTGTATCGGGAGATCGCCCCGCACCCAATACCTCTCCTGTCCTTACGACCCGGGAAGATCCAGTATCAGTTGAGAAAGGGTCCGCTGGTGAAACGCCGGAAAGAGGACCTCTATTCACTGCACCGGAAGAAATGCCAGCATTCCCTGATCAGCCTGGCGTGCAGGCAGAAAGTAAACAAAATCCCGGTCTGCCCCAGGCAAACCCAGCAGAGCTGCCTGTTTCTGAAAAACCCCGGGAAAGGATATCGCATACTTCCAGTGAAACGGACGAGCCTGCACAAACTATTCCCCCTGCCGACAATCGGATCCCGGTTCCCCCTGCCGACAATCGGATTCCGGCTCCTCCTGCCGACAATCGGATCCCGGCTCCCCCTGCCGACGATCAGATCCCGGTTCCTCCTGCCAACGATCGGATCCCGATTCAACTTGAAAGAAACCTTGCAGTAAATCACAGGGGAGGAATAGATCAGAAAATGTTTGGTAATATCCCCGATTCGTTTGTACATATTGAAACGGGAGGCACTGACATCCATGGAGGATCAGCCGGTCTTTCTTTCCTGAACAACTGGTACTTCAGAGGTTTTGGTTTTGTTGCATCCTATAAAAATTCCTGGATATTGAACGATGAAACCCTGGCCGGGCTGAAGCGGGGCACACTGACGAATACCAGGGTAAGCTTTGCGCCGGATCTTGGGGTAACCGCTCTTATGGCTTCGCGGAAAGGTCATCAACTGGAGCTGGAACTTTTACTATTATCCAGGCAACAACAGCAATACATGCAGTATATTAATGCGTTATATCAGGATCGGACCATTACACTTTCCTACCAGAAAGCACAGATGAACTGGTTTATCCCTATAAAATTTTTACCCGGCTACCTGGGATTTGGAATCTATGGGGCTCACCTGGGAACGGCAAGGGAGACGATCGGTAGTGAGACCCGGTCCATCGACGGTTTTTACCGCACCATTGATTACGGGGTCAGCATCGACTATAAACTTGAGTACCGGTTGCTGCCCCATTTTATATTGGCGCCTTCGCTTCGCCTTCAGTACAGCCTCCCCGACATTTTCACAGGCAGTCCGTCTGTACCGGGTGTATTGAGAAGAACTTACAATGCATCTGCCGGAATAAACCTTGTGATCTACTACCGGTTTTAACAACCCTTTAACAGATCGCCTTCCGTCCTGACAGCATTTCCTTTCGTCTTTAGTTTGAAAGCTGGTTTGAAGGATGAAATGAATGCATCCGTACACATTTTAAACCAGAGATAGTATGAACTTAAATTATATAAATGATGAGAACGATTAAGAATTATTTACGAAAGATCACTGTCGGCATCCTGTCAATCTTGCTGACATCCTTTTTTGTTTCCTGTGAAGAAGGCGAAGATATCCGTCCGGACTATAACACGGTCATTAAAGCAGCGTCCGTATTTGGCAGTGGCATGAAAAAGGCATCCGCGAATGCTGATATTGAAATAGACCG
>CAZOXI010000163.1:0-7011 GCA_964583445.1 uncultured Bacteroidaceae bacterium
GAAGCACTGCAGTATGAAAACTTTGTCACTTATCTATACTCTAATAACTATAATTGTTGTAGCTTGTGATTCTGGCAATGACCAGGATTTAACAATTCATGTATATAAAACAAAACAGGACTATTCGTCTTTTGTTCCAGTCCAGTTATCTCCAGACGGGAAGTTGATTACTTCAGCTCCTGGCAAGTGCGCGCCGCCACGTAAGCTGGCTCAGGGATACTTTCTTGGCAATACAATGGGGATAAATACAGCCTATCTTTCTTTGTCAATTGAGGAATACAATAGTTACGACCCAATTTTAGGAGTAGATAGTCTCTACAAGTATATAATGGAGAAAGATCCCTTTTTAGAGTATTACATCAGTGAGGACAATGAGCTCCGAAATGAAGATGGAATTGATACTGCATTTATCAATTATCTAATCATGGAAAATAATTTAGCTATGTACTTTACTCAACTCAAATGACATATTTATTCACGCATCAATAGTTAAGCTTTACGTAAGCTGGCAGGTATCATTTTTCGGCTTTTATTGTATACAATAGTTCGTTAAAGTTTTAAGCGGACATAGTGCCGTATAATATAAGTTCCTTGACATAGTTCTGATTTTTGATAGAGTGTGGGCAAATACCGAACACGTCAAAAAATCGATTAAGCATTAATAAGTTGTGGTTCATGGTTTTAATATCAGCCATCGAGAATGCACCTCTTTGTTCCTTAGGGATGTTCAACCAGTGGACTGCCTTGGCAATGTTGATTGAAGTAAGGGATGCATTGAATTGGAAGTGCAATTTGTTTTCACTACTGGCCTGTGAGTCGTTCAGTCCGGTTTGTTGTTTTCCATCACGGTATAGAAACTCGATCTGGAAGCGGCTGTGATAGTAATGCAGTACCTCCTTGGGATCCATATTCACATCGGTAGTGAAGTAAAGTTTATGGGTATCTTTCCCACTGGCTTTGAGGTATGTGACATGTCTTCTGCAAGGGTGAAAATGCTCTTCTTGACTTCCAGCATAAGCACTTTTGGATAATAGACGGATATGATACTGGGGACTATTTCCATATTAATTGGGGTTGGAAAGGTAGTACTAATGGATTCTTCTCCATTGTTGACATTGATCCTAATCCATATGATGATTGGGATTTTAATGCAAGAAATAGTGCTATTGTATATATAAGTCCAGATTGTGCTGAATTACCAGTGCAAATAGACAGTTATGAAAATGAATCCATTTCTAGTACAATCGTACATCTTATGGCTCAATCTCAAATAAGTATACCAGCCCAGGGATATTCTCTTGAAGTTATTAATGGAGGTAGGTTAGCGCTCACTGCGGGTGAATCAGTTGTATCAAATCCTGGTTTTAGCGTTGAGCTCGGCTCGTCATTTATTGTTAAAATCTCTGAATGTGGATCTTCAAGGTACTAGATTTTAAATTGTTTTTCATGTGTATAATTATTATTGAAAGTATTTTAAAACAAGCATCACTATGAATAAGTTCTGTATACTAATATTTGTATTTATTTTCCCATATTCTGGTTGTAATATTGGGGAGAATCCTTGCCCTCCTTTCAGGCTTATTAAATACTCAAATCCTGAGTACAATAACTATGTTACAGTAAATGTAAAAGATTCAATTATTGTAAGTTATCCAGATGGTTATGACAGAAATGATAGTGTTGGTTGTATACTTTTTGAGAATAATTACTTTTTGGGTTCTTGTACTTTTGGATCTGCTGAATATGGTATTCTATTAAACGTATTAAAGAGCAACTGGCTTGATTTTCTACAAAATGTAGTATGGCAAGATTCGCAATTTTTTCATAACACATGGCAAGAATATGTGTTGGACTATACCCCGTTTGAAGAGGTATGGCGATCAACTAATTATGTTTTAGAAGATAGTCTTGATTATATCAATCTGAACAAAATCATCCTGAATGGAACCTTGTCTGAATACTTTGAAAGGATTTTTTAACCAGCCAGAAAGAAAACACTCTCCTTATACCAGATAGGGCCGCCCAGGCAGCTATCATTGTACGGCTTTTATTGTACGGGAAGAATTTCCTTTTTCCAGATAGGACCGCCTTGGTAGAGGGTACCTACCTTGTATCTGTTATCCGGAATAACTGCAGTGTTCATGACTTCCTCCATCCTGCGGACAATTGAAGGGTACCTTGAAGCAAGGTCGTTTTCTTCCCCGATATCCTCTTCCAGGTTGTAAAGGGCAATTTTGCTTCCGGTGCCGAGCCTGATTCCCTTCCATTTGCCCAAACGCACTGCCTGGTCATATCGTTTCCTGCAATGACCGTAATCCCAGTAAAGCCAGGGATGGGTCTCTTCCTGTTTTTTCCCGAGTAGCGTGGGAAGGATCGAAATACCGTCAGTGGGAACAGGTGGCTTTACTCCTGCAATTTCGGAAAAAGTCGGCATCATGTCCTGGAATGCAATCACCATATCACTGGTTGTTCCTCCGGGGATCCTGCCGGGCCAGGTTGCGATAAATGGTACACGGATCCCTCCCTCTGTGAGATCTCGTTTATATCCCCTCAAGGGACCATTCGTATGCATTTTTTCCCAGACCATGCTATGTCCGCCATTGTCACTTGTGAATATGATCAGGGTGTTTTCTGACAATCCCAGTTCACTGAGCAGCAGGGTGATCTGTCCTACATCCCTGTCGATCCGGTGCAACATTGCGGCATATTTTTTGGCTCCTTCCGGCCAGTCTTCACGGGCATAGGGTTCCAGTGAGGGTACTGTAAACCCATGTTCATCTTCTTCGGTGGAAGCAAAATGGGGCAGGGTATAGGCCACATACAGGAAAAAAGGTTCTCCAGCTTTCTTCCGGATGAAATTCATTGCTCCATTGGTAAGTATATCGTGACTGTACCGGTCCCTGGTTACGGTATTTCCTGAAAGCTCCAGCCTGCCTTCGTCCCAGTCGAGGTATTCCGTATAGTAATAATGGGCATGGTCCTGGTTGAGATAACCCAGCCAGGTATCGAAGCCCTGGTTTGTAGCCCTGCCAACCGTTCCGGCATCTCCCAGCGACCATTTTCCAACTCCGCCGGTAGCATAACCGGCTTCCTTCAGTACTTCGGCTATGGTAAGGTCCTCTTCCTCCAGGTAAGCAGGATAGTGTGGTATATTGTCGCGGGCAGCAGTGTGCCCGTTGTGTAGTCCTGTCATCAACACACTGCGGGATGGTGTGCATACCGGTCCGCCGGCATAGGCCTGCGTAAAACGCATCCCTGCAGCTGCCAGTTGATCAATGTTTGGTGTCCGCATCAGTTGTTGCCCGTAGCAACCCAGGTCACCGTAGCCCAGGTCATCGGCCATGATGAAGATGATGTTGGGTTGTTCAGTATCTTGCCGGGCATGCAATGTTGTGTTTACAGGAGCAGCCAACAAAAAGACAGCTGTCAGCGTTATGGATACATATTTTCTCATGACTGCTGTTAAATTGATTCAAGGGCGTTATATATGAATACAAGCATCGGATTATCTACACACTCCAGGGTTCAATATTGATAATCAGGTTTGTTTTATCGTCGTGAGCAATTGAATAGAATGTAATTATTCCTTTTTACCAATACAAAAGAGATGTTCCTCCCCCCGGAGAAATATCTTCCCATTACTGATTGCTGCAGAGGCAATCATTTGCTCGCCTATCTCATTCCGGGCAACCATCTCAAATGCTTTGCCTGGTTTTATTACTGTAGTAACGCCTTCGTCATTTGGCATATATACCAATCCGTCTGCCAGCACAGGGGAGGCATACTGTTTGCCCATATTTTTCGTCCACAGGGTATCCCCGGTAGCTATATTTGTGCAATGAACTCTTCCATTGGTCATGGTAGTAAACAGGTACTCTTCGGTACACACCGGGGATGGGACATACATTGCTCCCTGTGTGGTCTGCCAGGCCACATGGCTTTCTGTTACATTACCGGAACCATCAGTGCTTACGGCAGTGAGTATGCGCCGTGGCCAGGCGCTGCTTACAAGTAACAATTCATTTTTTTCACTATACACCGGTGTGGAGCAAAAGTCTTCTGAGGGTCCGCTTGCGAACCAATATTTTGATCCGTCGTCGGGATTATACGAAGCTATTTCTTTGTTGCCCAATAAAATCAATTGAATTTTACCCGACATCTTTCTTACAACAGGCGTACTAAAGCTGTGTGAAAGGTTTTCCTGTACTTTTTTCCAGATCATCTGTCCATCTGTTTTATCCAGTGCGGCAAAGAAATTATCCCTTTTACTGATGCCATTGATAATCAGTTTATCCTTGTAAATTACAGGAGAACAGCTATAACCATGCGGACTTTGAAATTTTCCCGGCCGTTGCTCCCATATCTTCGTTCCATTAAAATCATAGGCTGCTACAACAATATCTTCCACATCCAGAAATGAGACATACACAAGCTTACCATCGGTGGCAGGTGTACCCGATGCAAAACTATTATCGGCATGTTTTTTTTCCAGTGCTGCCTTTACCACAGTTCTTTGCCACAATAAATTTCCATTAATGGCATCATAACACAGCAGCTTTTTTTCATTTGATCCGGGGATTGCTGAAGTAATGAACAGATTATTTTCCCAAATGATTGGTGAAGAATGACCGGTTCCCGGAACTTTACTCTTCCACAATACATTTTTTACAGAGTCCCATTCGACAGGCAGATTCTTTTCAATGCTGCTTCCATCTCCGTTCGGACCACGCCATCCTGGCCAGTTTTGCCCCTGAAGATCAGGAGAGAGATTCGTGAGAAGAATGCACAATAGCGTGATGATGATTTTTTCAGACATATTTCACAAGTTATTGAGTTCAAGAGTACTTATCAGTAATTAACTACCGTGCATGAAGGCCGAATACCTTCTTGTTTCACCTATTTCGACATGAACCAGGAGGTATACCTTGAGGTTTTGGAGGAGAGTGCGATAAGATACATTCCAGGTATAAGATTCAGCGACAGGTTTTCAGTAAGCATGTAATTATCTTTGAACATCTCCTTACAATAGAGGGTTTTCCCTTCGCTTGAGCAAATCCGCACTTCAACTGGTCCTGTGTATTCATCGATGACTTCCAGGCAAAAATGCTCTTTACAGGGATTGGGATACATGCGTATATTGTGATGCATGGGAGAAGACTCATTCAGGGCTGTTTTGTAACCGTCCATCAGCCAGGCCAGGTTGAAATTATAAACAATCTTGCCGTCGGTCAGGTAGATCATCCCGTCGGGTGACTGTGTCACAGTCATATACCCATCCTCCTGTCCTGCGGTTTTTGTCAGGGTATGGGTACGTTGCCAGGGTGCGGCTTCGAATTCCAGTTCTTCGCTGACCTCTAGGTTGCTGATAACCCTCCTGTATGCTTCCGGCCATGTTTTTCCTTCGTCAAAGGAGAGTGCTGCATACAGACCGGTTACTGTATTGGGCCTGCCTTCCCCGTCCCGGGCTTTGATCCCGTCATCCGCGAATCCTGTGAAAAGCAATGGTTTCTTACCGGGGAAGTCCGGATGGTCTTCTGAAAAGTGCAGCCTGGTCAGGGTGACCCGACGTCCTGTTCCGATGGCCGGGAAAACAGAAGCTGAACGGGACCAGGTGTGTCCACCGTCTGTTGAAATACATTTGGGTGCTTTTCCGTCGAAATGAACCCCCTTGTCACGTGCAAATGCCAGTAAATCGGGTATACTGTCGCCATTAACATCTGCAATCTCTTCCACGGCGGCGTGTATACCGGCAATGCGCTGATCACCCGGTGTGTCTCCGGAATGGCCCCTGCGCTCCCATGTTTTTCCGTTGTCTGTGGTAACCACAAGACTTGCTGTATTCGCCTTATCGTCATCCGCATCGTCAGTAACGAATATCAAATCTCCGTTGCTGGTTGCTACCATGTTTCCCTGCATTTGTGATCCATGTGCCAGTCCATGGTCAGGATCCAGGATCATCCTGGTCGGCGACCAGGTTTTTCCATTGTCAGTGCTTAGCCGATGGGCAAGTCCAAGCTTATCCCACCTGCCGGAAACACTTATACTGGCTACCTGGTGAATTGTGAAAATACTGTCTGTTCCCTGATTCATTCTCAACTGGTTGTTGAGCAGGTTGGAGCCATGCATGTTCCTGTCGGCTGCCTTCTGGAATTCAGCTGGTGGGGTCCACTCCAGGGAGCCGTCCGCTTGCCTGTTACCCCTGCTGGCCAACAATGTCAGCTCCGGACCGGTCTCACTTTCTCCCGAAAACCAGGAGACGATGATGTCCCCGTTTGCAGTCCATGTGACCGTTGGGGAATGATTGTGTGTATACAGGGGGCCGGTCAGCAAGGGAAGCTTTGAATCCGGATCAAAGCCAAATTGCCTGAGATGCGCATCGGTGCCATAGTGTGAGCCATCTTCCCGCTTGGGGACAAGTTCATATAATGAGGTCATATCGAAGACAGGGTTGCTGTCATCCTGGCACCAATCCCAGGGGATGTCATCAACCCCCTCGGCCCAGGGACGGGTCGGCTGTGATTGAGAAGGTTCAGGCAGCGCAGTTCCTTCAGGAACCCGAACCAGCCGGAATCCCAAAAAATAGTGTTTGTCATTCACGGCCGCTGCCATCCGGTTTGCAGAGCGTGTATGCTGCACATGGTTGTTATGGCTGCCTCCGCGGACCACTTTGAAGTCTCCTGAACGATAGCCTGCCGGGTTTTCCTGTGCCCCTGGCTTATAAGGTCCGTACCAGTCCAGGATCCATTCTTCCACACCCCCGTGCATATCATATACTCCGAATGCATTCGGTCCATGACGTCCCACCGTAAGCTGTGCATCCTCAATATCATTGGCTTCAGGGTACACATCATTCACCCCGGTACAATTGTCGGGGCGCCAGGTAACCCAGCTCCTGCAACCATTAGAATATGTAAACGGGTAGGGCCATTGATAGTTCCGTTCATTCATTTCGGAAACATTGAATGGATTCAATTCATAGATGTTCCCCGAAATTCCGTCATTGAACGGGGT
>CAZOXI010000164.1:0-6979 GCA_964583445.1 uncultured Bacteroidaceae bacterium
CCTGCACCATCCCTTCCTACCCAGTCACAACAGGGAGTACCATCTTCCACTTTGGCGGAGATGGACTGGAAGATCTCTTTAACATGGGGCCAGGCCGCATCTGAACCTCCCGGCATAATTGATGGTCCGTTCAACGCACCTTCCTCGCCTCCTGACACGCCTGTGCCAATAAAAAGCAGTCCCTTCTCTTCGACGTATTTTGTCCGGCGGATGGTATCAGGATAGTGTGAATTTCCTCCATCAATAATGATGTCCCCTTCCTCCAGGTGCGGAAGCACCATTTCGATGAAGTCGTCAACAGGCTTCCCTGCTTTCACAAGCAGCATTACTTTGCGCGGACGTTCCAGCGCAGCAACAAATTCCTCCACGGATTTTGCGCCGATAAAATTTTTGCCCTTGCCCCTGCCGTTTACAAATTTGTCCACTTTTTCAACGGTCCGGTTATACACAGCTACCGTGTATCCGTTGCGTTCCATATTCAATACCAGGTTTTCACCCATAACTGCGAGGCCAATCAGGCCAATGTCTGCTTTTTCTTTCATCTTTTTTGTTGTTTTACTATTTGCAAGTTTTAGATTATTATTCAGTAACTTTATTATTATATTCATGACCCCGCGGGTCCGGAATCCTGTTCTGACTGTCCTTGTGGCATGGATAAAATTGCACCATCAGGTTAAAAACAACTGTCGCCGATGACATCAAACCTGAGTCCTTCAAAAATCTCCCTGTATTTTCCGTCATCATTATATACCCGTACATTGTATGCCGGAGGTTCGCGCCGGACCCCGTACTCACCTCTAAGCTTTTCAAACTGGTCCATGTGGTCCATAAATTGCTCATGATCCTCTTTTACATCATATGTCATCTTATAGGTCTCCCGTATGACGTCCATTATCTCTGATGCTCCTCCATCTACGAACATCTCCGGTTCCGCCGGGGGAGGAACATCTGCAGGCTCCCAATGATCCATGCCCAGGTTGAAAAATTTGCTTACGGCCCGTACACTCATGGCGGTGCCATTGGCCTTTCCATCTGCAGAGTATCCTGCAATATGCGTGGTTGCGATGGTCAGCATTGAGAGCAATTCCCTGTCAACGGCAGGTTCATTCTTAAAGACATCAAGTATGGCTTCTGATACTTTGCCCTTTCTAATGGCCATTTTCAGTGCTGCTTCATCCACCACTTCACCACGGCTGGTATTGATAAACACTGCGCCCTCTTTCATTCCTGAAAAGAAATCATCTCCAGCAAGATTCCGGGTTGGATGTTTTCCATGGTCAGACAGCGGAACATGGACAGTAATTATATCAGCTGCTCCAAGTAACAGTTCCAATGAGGTGAAAGCCGCAGCACCCTCTTTATCTGCACGTGGGGGGTCATTCAGCAATACATTGTATCCCAGTATTGATGCTGCACGCGCAACCTTTGTTCCTACATTACCCACCCCGATGATGCCCAGGGTGTGCCGGGCAGGGTCTGTTCCCTGCAGACCTTGCAGGTATAGCAATACGGAAACAATATATTGTTCCACGGAACCGGAATTGCACCCCGGGGCATTGGTCCACCGGATCCCTGCCGCATCGCACCAGGCAGTGTCAATATGGTCGTAGCCGATCGTAGCTGTGGCAATGAATTTTACAACAGATCCTTCAAGGAGTAAGCGATTGCATTTGGTGCGGGTGCGCACGATAAGCGCATCTGCATCCCTGACCTCCTCCGGACCGATCTGATCACCCGGCAGATACACCACCTCTGCCTTCTGTTCAAACGCGCCTTTTACAAACGGGATCTTATGATCGATAACAATTTTCATGCTTTTCAGTTCTCAAATTTATCCTGTGTAGACCAGAGTCCCGTTGCCGGGTTTGAGATAAAAAAGATCCTTTCACCTACGGGCAGGTCATTGTAACCATCCTTAAGCTGACCGGGATCATAGCGCTTGAGCATCAGGTCCAGGTCGGCATAGCCATAATTCACCGATTCTATTTCGCTCCTTGTAAGGTTACCAGGACAGTAAGTTACCGAGAAACGGTTTTCAGTTGAGCCATGGATCAGGTGCGCGGCTGCACTCAGGTTGCCCCGGAGGTCCTCATTATTCGCCACAAAATCAAGTACCTCCGGGGTCGTCCTGTAGCCGTATTTCCGGATCAGACGGTCAATCTCCCGGTCTTCTCCGAATTCCTTGAGTCCTGGTGCCAGGACGATGAGTTCTCCACGGTCGGCAATGGCCATGCGTGTACGATAAATGCTCTTGTTCCCCAGCCAGGTGCTTTTGAATTCTTCCGGATCGAGATAGACCACCACTTTATCCAGTGGTTCCGGGACCATCTCGAAGTTCACCTCCAGTGACAATGCCGCGGCCTTCTCATAGCATTCATTATCGTCACCGATATATATACCTTTTGGAACAAGCAGTCCCTGGCTGCTCCTGCCAATAACTGTCAATACATATACAATCGGCAGCTCCGCACCAAATTCCCGGGAAGCATAGTTCAGGACATCCCTGACGGGAGATGATGCCCTGCCCATGATCCGTTCCATGCCATAAGCAGCGCCAAGGAAATGACTTTTGTTGATCCCCTCCGGTCCGCCTGTACCTACAAAGATGTTTTTATTATGGTTGGCCATTCCGATTACTTCGTGCGGTACAACCTGTCCCACGGAAAGAATCAGATCATGACCTCCTTCCACGAGCAGCCTGTTCACCTGTGCGGGCCATGCGTAGGAGACCTTTCCCTCTGAAACCTCCTTCAAAAATGTTCCCGGCACCTCTCCCAGTGTGACAATGTCATTGCGCCAGTTATGCACCCTGAACAGCGACTCCGGGGTATTGCCGTACATCTTCTTTATTTCCGCAGGGGTCATAGGTGCATGCGTACCCAGCGCAGGAAGGATATCAGTCATACGCTTGCCATAATATTCCCATGCCATCTCCGTGATGGGGCCGGCCAGGCTATGGGCACGGGTGATATCTGGCGGAATGGCCAGTACTTTTTCCCGCTGACCCAGTTTGTTCAACGCTTGCTCCAGCCCTTCCCTGATATCATCGCGTGACAATTCCAGGTCTTTTCCTCCTTTTTCGTAATAGATCATCTCATTTAAATTTTGGACGGTAAACAGCCTCATGCTGAACACCCTTTTGAAAAATATTCTGAAATCC
The DNA here is from genome assembly GCA_964583445.1 of uncultured Bacteroidaceae bacterium. GTDB lineage: Bacteria > Bacteroidota > Bacteroidia > Bacteroidales > M55B112. The sequence goes on from CAZOXI010000164.1 coordinate 3,161, forward strand.
TCCAGTCAGGCTGGTGTGGATAGCACGGCTCATGTGAACCGGTTATTTCACTTTCCAGGAAGGTTTTTCAGGCAGGAACGAATCAAATTCTTCCAGGAGTGTCTGCTCATAGGAGCCTGCAAATGATCCACTGAAGAACTTTTCCAGTCCCTCGTTCAGCAGACGGTCCCATGAGTCCTCTTCGTGTCCCGGATTGATCGGAAAAAAGAGCACTTCATTATCCTCTGCTGCTTTTAAATCGCCTGGAGTATCCCCGATCACAAGTAGTTTGTCGCCTGGATATTTTCCCTTGGCTGCCAGCTCCAGGTGTTCCGTTTTGGTACCATATTCCTGTCCGCAGATCAGCCTTACGAATCCGTCAATGTCATTCTCCTCCCATTCACGCTCGAGTGCTTCCAGCGGGGTCTGTGAAACAACAAGGGAATCGGCTTTTCCATTAATCTTTTCGAGTGACTCGCGCACTCCCGGGAAAGGGGGCATTCCGAATACCATATCCTTGATATCCCGGTTCACCTGCAATGACCATTCAAGGGCCAGGTCGATATCAGGATGATTCACTGTTTTCGCATATTCAATCAGCGTGGGATTCCCGAGTTTGGTCTCATTCTGGGTCCAGCGGATCAGCTCAGACATATCAGGCAGTTCCATTCCCCGGGCATGCACTTCGGGTCGCTGGGCCAGCAACCTGAAGGTCTCAAGAACTGCCAGGAATCGATTGACTCCCCTGGTCTTGGAGTACAGGTTCGTGAATTCCCATGTTTCCCGTGCATATTTTGATATCTTCTGGAGTCCGTAATACTTGATGAAATTCGGACAAAAACATTCTTTTTGCTTGATCTCCATCGTATCGAAGGCACACCCATCGGAATCGATACCGATGAAAAACTCCTGGGTAGGTTGAAGATCTTTAAGTGTCTGCTGTAGGTTCATACTTATTCTTATTTGGTATTAAAAGGTTTGTAATATTTAAGGTTCCTTGCAGGCGTAACAATGGACGCACAGCCAGGATCAGCCGGCCTGCAGTTCGTACGCTTTCAGCTTCTTCTCGGCAAAGATCGGCTTGAGCTGCGCAAACCGCTGTCTTCCATTGATCACCGGCACACTCACCCAGTCTTCGCCAATGAGCGGACGTGCATATTCCACGAACGCATCAGTAACATCCATCCTGTTATCTGAGATCCATTTATCGGGGAAGGTCCTTTCTGAGAGTGCCACTTTCTCCAGCGGCACTTTATCGTACCTTACATTATAGATAAAGCCAGGTTCTCTCAGGATCGTAGCCATCCAGCCATTTCCGTCATTGACTGCGATGTCCACAGCCTTCTGTCCAACGCGATAAGCTTCGTCCAGGTCCACCGTCGATGCGTAGATGGCTGTATCACGTTGGTCAGTGCCCATCACCTGTCCGCGTGCTTTCCCGCGCGCTTTCAGTCCCACTTCGTTCAGGTAATTGACCACCACCTGGAATACGGATTGCTGGCTGCTACCGAACGATGTATGACCGAAAGAATCCTTCACTTCTCCCAGGGATCCCACATCAAACCCTTCGCTCACCACGATAATACAGCGTCCATCCTGCTTCAGCTGGTCGTTTACTTTATCTGCCATTTCCATCAGGGAGACACCGGATTCAGCCATATAGATCTGCAGGGGCATTTCCCTGTTTGGATCTGCCAGCCTGGCAGCTGCGGGGATGTAACCGATCTTCCTTCCCATGGCCTGGAGCACCAGCACCGGATCGGCCGGCGAGGATCCGCGATTTTCCTCGTCTGCGTTCTGAACGATATGGGACCAGTATTTCGCGACACTTCCGTAACCCGGGGTGTGGTCGATCAATTTGAATGCACTGTCGCCCACGTCGTTATCGATCGTTTTGGGCACACCCACAGCGATCACATCGAGCCCGTGTTCCCGGGCCAGTTCGCTGACGCGGAAAGCGGTATGCTGTGAATCATTTCCCCCGATGTAAAAGAAATATCCTACTTCATGGGCCTTAAGGACCTCCACGATCCTGGCCATATCCTTCTCCTGGTGATCTTTTAGTTTATACCTGCAGGTTCCCACCGATCCTGCGGCGGGTGTGGTTCTGAGCAGGGAAATCTCCTCATCAGGTTGTGCTGAAAGGTTCAGCAGTTCCTCCCGGAGCACGCCTTCAATGCCATGCCAGCCGCCGTATACGGTGCCAAAAGTACCAGGGAATCGTTTACATGTTTCCACGATTCCCCGCAGGGAAGAATTGATTACCGGTGAGGGACCGCCAGATTGCGCTACGATTACATTTTTCATTTGTTGAGCTGTTTTAATGATCTGTTTTTTTTATGTTTTACTTGATCGGTTATCTTGATTTTTGTGGCCGGGAAAAATTCGGTTTACACGCCACCGAAAGCACTGTATCCGCCATCTACCGGTATGCAGATACCGGTAATGAAATGACTCATATCTGATAAGAGGTACAATGCTGTTCCGGTAATATCTGCCGGTTCGCCAAATGTGCCCATGGGGGTATTGGCAATGATCTTTTCTCCCCGGGCTGTCAGATCTCCCGTGGCTTCGTCCAGCAAAAGAAACCTGTTCTGATTGGTCAGGAAAAATCCCGGGGCAATGGCATTCACACGTACCCCTGTCTTGGCAAAATGCACTGCCAGCCATTCAGTAAAATTATTAACGGAAGCTTTTGCTGCCGAATACGCAGGGATCTTTGTGAGTGGTTTATAAGCATTCATGGAAGATATATTCAGGATCACCCCTTTTTGTCTTTCCACCATCTGCCTGGCAAGCACCATTGAGGGAAGCAGGGTGCCCATGAAGTTCAGGTCAAACACCTTTTGAAAACCTTCCAGCTCAAGCCCGAAGAAAGATTTCTCCAGGTCATTCAAATCATTTTCCGTAAGCTCCTCCAGTTGTGTCGTTGCCTGCGGGGAGTTTCCGCCGGCTCCATTGATCAGGAAGTCGATCTGACCCACCTCATCGTTGATGCGCTGCCGCACTGCTTCAAGCGATGCCTTGTCGAGCACGTTCGCTTTCATCCCGTAGGAATTTGTTCCTGTTGCGTCACGGACCTCAGCTGCAACTTTTTGTGCAGCTTCTTCATTGATATCCAGGATAACAGTAATGATGCCTGCTTCAGCAAGCCCGGCAGCCAGTGAGGCACCAATGACGCCGCCGCCACCGGTGATTACGCATACTTTGTCTTTAAGATCTTTCAGGTTGTTCATATTGTTCATTGAATTTTAGATAATAATCAACATTTTCTTTGGTTAGTATATCAATGGGCAGTAATACCTGCCCGGGTTGTTTACGTTTAAGGACCACCAGGCTGAATAATTGACGAATCCCCAGGTAGGCCTGATCCTCAGGACGCTGTGAGATAAGGTAATCGATGTACTCCCGCTTCAGATATTCCACACTCTCAGGCAGAAGATCATATCCGATCAGGCGTATATTCATTATGCCGCGTTCAGCAAGGTACCTGGCCACCAGGTGTACCCTGGAATTGGTCACGAAGATCCCGGCAACCTGAAGCTCCGTCATTTTCCTTGCAATCTCGTCAGCCACTCTTTCGTAATTGCCTCCATTCAGGTTGAGTGATACTAGGGTATTGACCCTGTCGCTATGTGCTTCGAAGTAAGCACGAAAACCTCGTTCACGGCGAATAATATGCTGGTAATTATCTTTGCGCGATGACAGGTTCACGATCAAAAGATCCCGCTCAACCGGCAGTCCGTAGCTGATCAGCCTGCCGCCCAGGAAGCCACTCTGGTAAGCGTCCTGTCCAATGAATCCATCCGCCTCAATACTTTCGACCCTGGAGTTAAATTG
>CAZOXI010000165.1:0-6965 GCA_964583445.1 uncultured Bacteroidaceae bacterium
TACTGCCAGCAGTAATTTGGATACCATGTGCCAGTAGATGCTTCCAAGGCCTTCATACCCGTAGAAAGTACCTGACCTCCCGGTAAAGGATTGATGATCGAACATCTCTTCATAAATGTCCAGGACAAGCTGCTTTTCCCGGTCAAGAAGATCCCCGTAAACTGCTTTGTCAAGGTTTTCCAGGGCTTCTGAAAGCAATGCACCATTTCTGAAGGAAGCATTAAAATGCAGGTTCCCCTGGTTGTCTTCAACGATGATGTCCGTTTGGTCTCGCTGATGACACTTTTTCAGCAAAGCAGACTCCGAAAGTTTCTCTGCAGGAATATTGTTCTTATCCGGAAATCGTGTGAGTTCCCTGTCAGGGTAAAGGATATAGCTGTATTGATCTTCCCTGAAGAGCTGGCTCGATTTCAGCGCATCCATCAGGGTAAGGCTTTCTTCAGGGGTCAGTATCCCCGCGCTCAGGACCGCAACCTGACCTTCCAGCATTTCATAGAGATACCTGATGGCAATCTTTCCATCCTTGAATGATACAAGGTTGTATGCGTGGTACAATTGATCGTCCCTTTTGTTCTTTTGAATGGAATGGTCGACAAAGCGAAGGGCCAGGGAAATAAATTCAGTCAGCGATGCAACTGGTAATGCTGTTTTTTTACCGCTGAAGCTGTTTGTGTAGATGGTCTGCCTGTATTTACTCCCGGACATACCAAGCAATTCAGTGAGACTGAACCTTTCCTCACCTGTAAATGAGCCATTGAGATTGTGCTGGTAAGCCTGGAATGCTTCAAAAGTTTCCTGAAAATGCGTTGAGATCTCTTCTGCAATGGATAATTCTGTGTGGTCTGATGTTTCCAGGAGTTGTTCCCAGAACGCAAGAAATCGCCTGATGTAGTATAGCGTAACCATGGAAGTGCCGTTGCCGACCAATGCATTGTTGGCATCATTCCATTCGGGCCGCTGCGTATTCAGCCAGATACCGGCTTCAGGGATGAAATTGCTTAATTTGGCGAGGAGGGTAACCAGGATCTTTTCTGAGAAATTTGCATGTACAACGGATCCTTCCCGGTTCCTGAGCAGCTTGCCGTCAGCACCTTGTTCCGCTGCAAGTTGGTTCAACTTCTTATCCAGCGCACTGTTGAATTCAATGGTGTCTTTGGGATCGCGCACGATCTCTTCAAAGGTTTTGATTTCATAGGGTACATGTGCATACACAAATGCATCGGTAGTGAGGATTTCATTGATCCTTCCCGGGAAAAATGCTTCTATGTGCTCAAGGAATTTCTGGAGATAAATAATTTGGTGATCTCCCCAGTAGCCGATAAATGCCCACGGGTCGTCGGGATCCTGCACTTCCCAGTCAATTCCTTCCCTGGTAATGCGATAGGGATTGTAACCATCTGCAGTGGAGGCATTGACAAATTTACCGATCATGCCTTCCAGGTATTCGGGGAAGGAAAGGCTCAGTGCCTCCCAGTTCTGAAAAATATCCCGCCAGTTCCCTTCATAATGAAGTTTGAGTGATCCGTCCGGGTGCTTGTTTTCAATGGAAAAATTGTTCCATGGCCTGCTGGGGTCTCCGTGTCTTCTGCTGAATGTCAGGGGAAAATATTCCTTTGCAATCCTCAGCAGGTCAAGGTCATCCTGCTGCCGGGCATGTTCCACAAGCTCGTTGTACCGGATTGCTCCTGGCAGGTTCGATAACCATGCATTGTATTTTTTTGATACAGCGGTACTGGTCTGGTACAAATATTTGATAAAATCTTTCGTGTCTACCTCGTATCCATTCAGGAAGACACCTCCCCGCATTACATTATAGAGCGCATTTGACATATGGCGTGCTGCGCTCAGGTCCTCATTGCTGACCTGGAAACCATCTGTGGTGCCAATGATCTGTTTCAGTTTTTCTGTTCCTTGTTGGATGTCTTTATTTACTGAATCGCCGATGTTCGCATTGTCTTTTAATTCAAGCAGGAGGTTGGCAACATCTTTGCTGTCCTGGTTCACTTCGGCAGCGAAAAACCAGGAATCCTCACCTTTTGCGGGCAGATCGAATTCCTTGTGCATGAAATAGGCACCCCGGGAGGCGCGTATATCTGTTTCAGGATGAACCCCTTCGCCGGTGATGAACTGCTGTACCTGGTGATCAGAAAGAAGTATTGTTGCACCTTCGGTGGAACCTGCTGACCAAACTGTGGTTGCTTTCAGTGCCTCGCTGGGCTCCGGCCTGTCAACCGGGATGGAGCTCAATGAATATATGCCCAGTGTGGATTGATGCACGAGTTCGTTCTTTTTGTACGCATCGAGCAGGTTGCTGTATTCATTTTGAAAAGCATAATCTGCGCCGGCGGGTAAAATATTTTTGAATCCGTCGAGCACCTCGATACGGACCGGCTGGTCTTCCAGGTTTTTGAGCCATGATTTTTTTATGAATCCGTACCTGCTGCTATTGTACCATCCATAGCGAAAGCTCAGTCCCAGTTGGGTATTGGTCTCTTCGAAGATCAATTTGTTTCCATATACACTCTTGTAAATATTACGCTCAAGGGTATAGGTGTGCTCCGATTCTTTTGTAAAGGGTTCCCACAGGAAGGTTGCGTTGCCCTTCGTGGCAAGCACATAGGTTTTACTACCGGTCCTGTCCCTGTAGTCGTGAATTTTATCGACTGTATAGTATGGGAACAATGCATTGTTCTTGTTCTTTCGTCCGGCCGTGAGCGAACCGTTGCTGGAGATGAACATAAAATGGTCGGCATCACTGACAATGCTCATAAAGAAATCGGACATTTGGTGATAGTTGGTGATCTTGTAGAACTTTTCATTTTCAATTTCCACAAAGCTCCCATCTACTTTTAAATAATTTGAAATGAGCTGGTTATCACCTGATTTTATCGTCCTTTTTGCCATGTTTGTTTATTTTATAAATAGTGTTTTGTACACCTGGTCCTTATTTCGTGCCACAAGCAGGTAGGTGCCGGGGGCGAATTTTTCAGTGTGCAATTTTCCGTTGTTTCCACTCGCTATATGTGATAGAAGTAGTCTTCCCTGCATATCGAATATCTCTATCGTACTGCCTGTCGGCAGGGATTCAAATTCATAGTTAAGTTCATCTCCTGCCGGGACAGGATACAACCGCATTCCACCGGTTGTGAATACCGGGGTAAAGGACGGATCTTCCAAGGGCATCAGGGTCAGGTCATCGAAATAATAGATATTCTCCTCCCCGGAGCCGAAATCAAAGAACAATGTGACCCTGTCGTAGGCTTCATTGACAGCATCATGGAAGATGAACTCCAATTGTTGCCAGCTATCGGCATTGGTATATGATGCAGATATTTCCTGGAACTGGATGGTACCCACATCAATGTCCTCAAGTTTCAATAATACTGTTCCTGCTTTTGGCCCGAGGACTTTCAGGGCGAATTTCTTATGTTCGGTCATTTCCAGGTTATACCCGAGATCTGTATAAATACCTGCCCATGCTACTTCCGATTTCAGCGATTCTCCGACGTGTGCAGAGGGATTGACTTCATCCGGTGCAGGATTTTCAACCCTCTCAAAAGTTGTATTTGAAAACACTTCGAACACTGGTGAAGTAGATTCAAAGTCTGCCAGGACAATGGTATCTGTAATGCGGATGGGAAGTTCCAGTACTTCGGTATAACATACGTTTGTTATTTCAACGGAGACCATTCCCGGTTCCACGCCAAAATCAGCTGAAATGGAATCTGTGCCCTGACCGGATGTGATGGAGGCACCTGGGGGTACGCTCCAGCTGTATTGTGAATCCGGTATGCTGTCCGCCGCATAGATCACCCCTACACTGTTTTCCGCCACCGTGGTAGGTCCTGAAACCGACGGGACGCGAAGGTTGATCCACAGAGAATCCGACAGGGTTGTGCAATTGTTTTGCGCCGTCACCTTAGCGTAGCCCTCCTCGCATCCCCATTTCAACAGGATGTGATCTGCGCCCCCGGCAATTTGATTCACTCCTTCGGGAAAACTCCACGAATATGTTGTTCCGTTGAGTGCAGGTACCTGTAAACTGAGTTCACTGAGCGGAAAAATGGATTGTTCCCCTGTAATTTTCAGGGTCGCAAATTCAACGGGAAGCGTATAGGTCTGGTCAGCGCAGTCGATATTGGATACATCGAGCCTGATCTCACCCGGTGTGCATCCCCAGTCAACCGCAATCGTATTGGTACCCTGTCCGCTGACAATGGCAGCTCCTTCAGGTACGGTCCAGTTGAAAGATGCACCGGGAATATCAGTAAATGAATAAGAAACCCCGGCAGCATTTGCGTAAGCACTGTCGACGGCAATGATCTCCTGGATGGATGGATCTCCATAGACCCTGACATAATCCACTTCCATAGTCTGGGGAAACACGGTGGTTTCATCGGGGTCCCCCGGCCAGTTTCCTCCCACAGCCAGGTTGAGGATCAGGTAGAAACGTTCCTGGAATACTTTCCATTGTTCGGGTCTCCTGAGACTGTCGGCTGTTTTGGAGGAATAAAGTACATCATCGACATACCAATCGATGGACGATTCGGTCCACTCAATGGCATACACATGCGTGGTATCCGAGAAGGTTCCCTCCGGGAGTGCGTACATCCCATTGGTGAAGTTCCAGGGTGGTCCGTAATGGATGGTGCCGTATATTGTACTGGTATCCTGACCGATGAGTTCAACAATATCGATCTCCCCGCTGTTGGGCCAGCCACCGTATTTGTTTTCTGTAGGGAGCATCCAGAATGCGGGCCACATCCCCTGTCCGGCCGGCATTTTTATACTGGCCTCCATACGTCCATACCGCCAGTCGGCGAGGCCTTTTGTGATCAGCTTGCCTGATGTGTAGGACCAGCCCTGGAAGTCCTCCTCCAGGGCCCTGATGATCAGTCTGCCATTGTCGATATACACATTGGTATCCCTGGGGGTATAATACTGTAGTTCATCATTTCCACCGCCGGAGTTGTCCAATTGTAGATCCCACTTCAACGAATTCACCTCTGAACCTTCAAAATTATCTTCCCACAATAAAATATCGCACTGAGCTTTCAGACTGGCAGAGGATACCACCAGCGCTAAAGTCAGCAAGATCGGAACACACATTCTATTATTTTTCATACCCGTTTGGCCAAAAAGTTCGACATTTGATTTGCTATGCTTTTATGCACAATTTTGGAACATCAATCTCAGTCGGGGTGTTGCTGGTATTCATTTCTTATATTCCATTTCAGAATTTTTTTATCTATTGAATCATAAATGGAATATTGACTGTTGCCGCGTGGTTGTGGCCGTCGGTCCCATAAATAAACAGCCTGTAGGGACCCGGATCCGCCGGGCTCACGATAGAAGCGCCGGTGGCTGTGAGGCCGGAAACATTGAGTTCAATGGATTCAGGACGTGCCTCAGGATCGCCCCCTTCTTTCAGGTCTGTACTTTCCCTGAGGATCTCCATGGTAACTGTCACCGAATCACCATCCGGATCCTTGAATGTATAGGCAACATCGTATCGTTTTCCAGGCAATAACGTGATATTATCATACCGGGTTTGGTTATTGAGCCTGGCTTCCAGGATCTTTGGGGCGCGATTTTCCGGCCATGTTCCTTTCCAGAGATAGTGCATGACATCCACAGCCTCTGTTGTCCTTCCATCTTCGGTAATTAAACCATACCAGGTAGGCGTACGTTCCTGTTTCTGGCCCCAGAGAAAGACAAAGGATCCCATGCAGGATGCACTGTCAGCCAGAATAATATTTTCGTACCGGTATTTGATATCCTGCGCTTTTTCAGTGGAGGTGTTTTCGATAGGTGCGTTCCATTGGGTGGAAGGAACCTCCCAATGTCCGGTCGTTCCCCACTCAGTGATAAGATAGGGCCCTGTGTAACCTGCTTCCTGTATGAGTTCAGGCAGGTCCTCGATTGCCCCGTAAAGCTGTATGGAAATGAAATCAATACTGGGTGAATGCTCCCTGATGTAGTCCACTTCTGTCTTTCCGATTCCGGCAAGCATGGTGGTTACAGGATGTTTTCCGTCTACTTCATGAATGAAGGCGGCGATTTCTTCAACAGCATCCCAGACTTTTAAGTTGGTTGACCTGAGGTTCAGTTCGTTGCCAATTCCCCAGCCCAATAGTGCAGGGTGATCCTTTATTGAAAGTACCTGTTGCTTGATTCTTTCAAATTGCGCATTAACGGCTTCCTCATCATTGTAATCAAATCCATGCCTTTCTTTGGCAACCGACAATCCCATCATAACCATGAGCCCATTCTCCAGGGCTTCATCCAACACCTCCTCGGAGACACTCCACGTTCTGAGGGCATTGGCTCCGGATTCGGCAAGCAACGCAATGTCACCATTGTTCAATCCGGCACCTTTCACATAAAAAGCTTCGTCATTTAAGAAAAGTCTGTAAGTGCCGTCAGTATTCCTCAACTCAACAGTGGAAGGTTCTTCTTCCTTCGACGATTTTTCGCTAACATTATTACAGGCTGTTGACAAGAACAGCATCATAAAAACAGCAAGTAGTAGATATTTTTTCATATAGACAGCATTAGTTTTTACCCACAAGGGATTCTTCAAGTTCTTCAAGGGATTTTCCTTTCGTTTCAGGAACCAGGATCAGCACAAAGACCAACCCGACAGCACCAAACAATCCGTAGATGAAGAAAGTCCCTGCCGTACCCAGTGTATCCAGTTCCCACGGGAAGACCAGCTGCACGGAAAAGCTTACCAGTGAATTGATGAAGCCGACAAAAGAGATGGCGACTCCCCGGATCCAGTTCGGGAACAATTCAGAAAAAAGCACCCACATTACAGGGCCGATGGAAACTGCGAAGGAAGCCACGAATCCCAGGATGCCTATCAGGATAAGCCACGGATTGTTATTGATGGCTCCGGCAATCAGCTGTGACTGGAATTTTGTTACGGCGGCATCACCGAGTTTTTCAGTGAGTTGTTGTTT
>CAZOXI010000166.1:0-6954 GCA_964583445.1 uncultured Bacteroidaceae bacterium
CTTCACCAAAAATGAATTACCTGGAAACATATAATGCTTCGGAAGGCTTTTTTGGGATCCAGGATGACCTTAATGACAGTGCGATGCTGCTGATGCTCGATTACGGGGTATTCTATGAATTCATTCCTATGAGCAAATTTAATTCACCAAATCCACCGGTCTATACCATTGAAGAAGTGGAAACAGGTGTCAATTACGCGTTGGTGATCAGCACCAATGGTGGTTTATGGCGCTATGTTATCGGTGACACGATCATTTTTACCTCCCTCACTCCACACAAATTTAAGATTACCGGCAGGACAAAATACTTTATCAACGCTTTTGGTGAAGAGGTGATCCTGGAAAATGCTGAAAGTGCGCTCATGACCGCCTGTGAGCATACCGGTGCGCAGATCAGTGAGTATACTGCCGGACCCATCTATATGACTGATGATAGTAAGGGTTCACATGAATGGATGATTGAATTTGAGAAGCAACCTGAAGACCTGGAGCGGTTTACCGATGTACTGGACAAAGCTCTTTGCTCGATCAATTCAGATTATGAAGCGAAACGATATAAAAACACGACCCTGGTAAAGCCCACTGTGACCGCAGTGCCGGATGGCACGTTTTATCATTGGTTTCAGATCAAGGGAAAGGTAGGTGGACAGAATAAATTACCACGCCTTGCGAATGACAGGAAATACCTTGACGAGGTAAAGCATCTCATTTCATAAAAAGTTCTTATTTTAGTATTCTGTTCTCAAAAAATCAATTATGCATATAGCTGTTGCTGGAAATATTGGATCCGGAAAAACCACCCTGACCGGAATGCTTGCGAAACATTACGGTTGGGAAGCACAATATGAAGATGTGGACGATAACCCGTACCTCAATGACTTCTATGAAGACATGCAACGCTGGTCGTTTAACCTGCAGATCTATTTTCTCAACAGCAGGTTCAGCCAGATTGTAAAGATCAGGCAGGGTGAAAAAACGATCATCCAGGACAGAACCATCTACGAAGATGCATATATTTTTGCTCCGAACCTGCATAGCATGGGACTGATGACCACCAGGGATTTTGAAAATTATTTCGCCCTGTTCAATCTCATGAGCAGTCTCATTGAGCCTCCGGATCTTCTGATCTACCTCAGGGCTTCCATTCCAACGCTGGTCAACCAGATCCAGAACAGGGGAAGAAAATACGAAGACAACATCCGGCTCGACTACCTGAAACACCTCAACGAGCGATACGAAGCCTGGATTGAAACGTATAGCCTCGGCAAAGTGCTGATCGTCGATGCAGACAACTACAACTTCCCGGCAAAACCGGAGGACCTCAGCGTTGTAATTGATAAAATAAATGCAAACCTCCACGGACTGTTCTGATCGTTGCACCCAACAGGTCACAAAGGCTTGTATTGAAATAGAAAATCCGGTCAGGAGTTCATCTCCCAACCGAATTTTTATGTTTTTGGCCTATTTTGCGAATATCCCCGATCAAATCTGAAAATGTCCCTATTCGGCAGCTTCCTCTGAAGCACCAGCACCAGCATCTCCAGGGCTGAAAACAAGATCTACTACATTCGCACCCTTGTACAATTGCTTCATTGCCTTTTTCACATCTTTTACAGTCAACGATTGCAAAATGTTTTCAAAATTTTCCGGATCATTTAAATTGATATCGTGCCTGTACAGGTTATATAGTGTATTCATCCAATAGCTGTTGTGCTCGCGATTCTCTTCCCGCTCCTTCAACATGTTCTTGACCGTCTTGGAAAGGTCCTTTTCTTCAGGGCCTTTCTTCACCAGCGTTTCAAGCTCCTCATAAATCAACCCTTTCAGGTATGCTGCCTTTTCAGGATCCGTATCAAAAGCGATCATCATATTGGCTTTTTCATCGGGGAAGTGTTGCAAAGTAGTACTGGCACTTACACCATAAGTGCCCCCCTCCTCTTCACGGATAGACTCAACGAACCTGAGGTCCAGGATGCCCCTGATCACCCTGAGCATCACAATGTTCTCGGGTGAATATTTCATTTCCTTATTAAATGCAAGGATCACAGTGGATTTCGGTACCGAGAGCTCCATTGTAAAATCTTTTTCAACACGGCCTGCAGGTTCAGTTACATCCCGGTCAATCCAGTTCTCTTTGCGTTGGGTGGAAGGCAAAGTGGCAATATATTGCTCCACATAAGGTACCAGCTCCTCTTTTTGAATGTTTCCAACAAAGAAGAAAGTGAAATCAGATGCATCACTGAACCTGTCTGTATAGACTTCCTGTATTTGCTGCAGCTTCACATCCCTGATAAAATCAGCATCCATCACCCTGGTCCTCGGGTGATAATCCGTAAGGATCATTGAAAGTGAATCTCTCATGATCTTTTGTGGATTTTTATTCATGTTCTCCACGAAAGCCAGGTACCTTTGGGTAATGGCAGCATGTGCCTCCTCGTCAAAACGGGGCGATGTAAACCTGAGGTGGATCAACTGCATCAAGGTCTCAAAATCCTTGGGACTTGCACTCCCCTGCATGCCTTCTGTCAATTCACCCAACTGGAGATTCAGATCCACTGTTTTACCGGTGAGCATTTTCTGCAGCGTGGTCTGGTCAAAATCCCCCACACCATAAAAAGGAACAATACTGGCTAACATTTCCATAGAAGGAACATATTCCGTTTCATACAATGAGGAACCTCCAGGACTGATTGCCCTGAAGGAAATATTATCCTTTTCATAATCAGCAAACCGGTATACCACTCTGGCACCGTTTGAAAGCGTCCATTCTTCAGCTTCAAGTTCCGGTATCACCTTCTCATCAACCACATCACCTGCAGCCAACGGTGTCTCAATAAGAGAAGTAGCCACTTCGATATCCTCATATGGTTCCACTTCCATGGTCCTGGTCGTCTCAAGAATAGCCATAGCTTCATTCTCGGAAAGGTGATCTATCTCCTCACTCTCCGGTCCGGAAATCACCATCACGTTGTTCTTTTTACTGAACCATGTGGGAATTTCCTGTGCAATGTCATCAATGCTAATGGAATTAAACAACGCCTGCATGATCTGAAATTCAACTTCGATATCCAAGTATGCATTGTCCCCCAGGTAATGTGACCTGTATTCACGGGCATACTGATCGTTGGTGATCTTATCCTTCTCTTTTACCCTGTTCTCCATCCTGTTCAGAATATGGGATTTTGCACGTTCCAACTCACCCGGAGTTACGCCATACCTTTTTACACGTTCCACTTCTTCCATAATTGTGGAAAGAGCCACTGCCTCCTGGTTAGATTTTGCAACGGCCCTGATCAAGGTCACATCATAATTCCTGGTAAGAGAAGTTCTTACAATATTTCCAATCACAAAGGGAGGATCCCCTTTCTGCAATAATTCTGAAATACGCTGTGACATGACCCTGTTGAACAGCTGCTCGATATAGGACTCCCGAAGCTGCACAACATTCTCCACGCCGGGGGTTTCATTGAACTGACGGATATAGATGGTAATATTTGACTGATCCGCTTCCTTATCCGTAACCACTCCGAAAATCATCTCTTCATTGTCGGGAATCATCGTTATACCTCTCTCTTTGGGATGTTCTACTGCAGGGATCTTCGAGAACAATGTGATTACTTTTTCTTCCACTTCTTCCGCATCGAAATCACCCACTACAGCGATGGCCTGCAGATCAGTCCTGTACCAGTTATGGTAGAAATTTCTCAGCTCATCATACTCAAAATTTTTAATGACCTCCAGGTCACCGATTACATCCCGCTTTGCATATTTTGAGTTATTATAAATATAGGGCATGGAAGCGCTGTACAACCTGAAATCAGCATTCCTCCTGGTCCGCCACTCCTTGGTAATCACCCCCCGCTCCGCTTCAATCTCATCTTCAGCAAGCAGCAGGTAATTGGACCAGTCTTTCAGAACCAGCAGGCACGTGTCAAGTAATCCCGGTTTGTTGGTCGGCACCTCGCTCAGGTTATATACTGTTTCCTCCTGCGCAGTATAGGCATTGATATTGACTCCGAACTTGACCCCGTGCTTTTCCAGGGTATTCAGGATGCCTTTCCCGGGAAAATTTTTTGTCCCATTAAAGGCCATATGTTCCAGGAAATGAGCCAGTCCGTTCTGACTGTCATTCTCCAAAATGGCACCCACATTCTGGATCATGTAAAATGACGCCCTGTTCTTGGGCTCATCATTACTGCGGATATAGTAGGTCATCCCATTATCAAGTACCCCATATCTGACCTCCGGGTCCAGGGGAAGTTTCATGTCGGCAGCAGACTGGGAAAAAATTACAGATGTACTGAAAATCAACAGCAGCGTTGCCAATGTACGCATCGACTTTTTCATATTCATTTTATTTTGTAGTGAAGATAATAATACTAAACTTCAAAAAAGGCAGAATTGTTGAACAACAGCAATATTATTTTAGATTAACCCCTCAGACGAAAACGATGAACACGTGATGTTCCGGCAGGGGATAAAAAAAGCCGGGAAGATACCCCGGCTCTTCAGCTCCTCAGGTAGGACTTGAACCTACGACCTACGGATTAACAGTCCGCCGCTCTAACCAACTGAGCTACTGAGGAAAATATTTTCTAATCACTAACTGTTTTCTAACAGCGTGGCAAAAATAGAGTCTTTTAACTAAATATACAATTAATTGAGCGAAAAAATCCGAATCTTTCCCCGCTGCATTTTAAAAACGGCATTAGTTTCTATATTTGTTCAAATTTGAATAATGAGCCGAACCATAACAGCAGCATTGACACACAAGTTTCTGAGTACTTCAAACCCGGCCTTGATCATCATCGATCAACTGTCATGGCGCGCTCTATCTGACCTTCAAAAAATAATAAATCATATATGAAAATACTTGGAATGGGCAATGCCCTGGTCGACATTATTACCACGCTTGAAAATGATAAATTGTTGGATTCTTTTGGGTTGCCCAAGGGAAGCATGACCTTGGTGGATCATGAAACTTCAAACTTCATTAATATACAGACCGCTGGTCTTAAAAAACAAAAAGCTTCAGGTGGTTCTGCTGCAAATACCATTCATGGCCTCGCCCATATGGGGGTCAGAACCGGGTTCATTGGAATGGTTGGAGACGACGATCTTGGGAAATTCTTTTTCAAGGATATGAAGAGCAAAAAGATCAAGCCCATGCTTTTTAAAAGTATCCGGGAGACCGGTCGTGCCGTTGCCCTGATCAGTCCCGACTCCGAACGTACCTTTGCCACTTACCTTGGCGCTGCTGTCGAACTATCCGCTGAAGACCTTGACTCCAATCTTTTCACAGGGTATGATTATCTCTACCTTGAAGGATACCTTGTACAGGATCATGAACTGATTGAAAAAGCAGTGAGACTGGCCAAAATCAACGGGTTGAAAGTTTGTATTGATCTGGCCAGTTACAACATTGTTGAGGAGCACAAATCTTTTTTCATGGAATTAATCAGTGATCATGTGGATATTGTATTTGCCAATAACCAGGAAGCTGAAACTTTAACCGGGGAACAACCGGAACAAGCTGCTGAGATACTTGGCAGATATGCAGATATTGCGGTGGTGAAAACGGGTGCTGAGGGTTCGTTGATACATGCAGATGGAAAATTGTACAGAATAGGAATAAGGCCCTCCAAACCAATTGATACAACGGGAGCAGGAGACATGTACGCATCAGGATTCCTCTATGGCCTGGTCAAGGGACAATCCCTTGAAACCTGTGGAAACATCGGTGCGGTGCTCTCCGGAAGGGTGATCGAGGTCATGGGTGCCAAGCTGGATGAGTCCATCTGGGAAAATATCCGCAGACAGGTTCAATCAATCATGGAAAATGACGGGTAATTTCGATCCCGGTAAATAATTGATCAGGACACAATCATTGAATGTATTGTAAGTTCAAAAGTTCATCCTTACCCTGTATCCTCCGAACTTCCGTATATTTATCACTTTGTCGTTGCTGAATAGCAGGTATTGCCCTTTGATTCCTGTCAACACTCCCTGTACCACGGGATCCTTGTCCAGGTTCAGGCTCCCGACTTTTTGAGGGTACACATCAACCGGGTATGAGATCTCCGTAATCGCATCATTTTGCAAGCCGAATCCAATAAATTCAGCGGGTAGCAGGTTAAGCACCTGTTGCTTTGCAGAGACAAGATCACCATGAAACAGAAGCTCATTTTTCAGCATGCTTCGCCAATTGGTCTTATCGTTCAAATGATCTTTCAGGAAAACTTCGATCAATCCTGCTGTATACCTGTTGGGAGCCCTGGCAATCTCTATGGTATGCACAGCACCCTGGTCAATCCAGCGAAACGGCACCTGTGAACTGCGGGTTACGCCTACTTTTAACCCACTTGTCAGACTGAGGTATACCACCTGTTCAGACAGGCAATGGATTACCGCATACTTCATATCCCTGGCAATTCCCTCATGGGCCCTGCACATTTCCGGATGCAGCACACACTCTTCGGTTTCCGGGGCAGTTCTAAAACACGGAAAACAATATCCCTGTGCAAAGGATTTGCGCGTTGTTCTTCCACATCGGATACAATTAATCTCCCCCAGGAATTCGATCCGTACCTCTGAACCGATCAGCTCATTCATGAAAACCTCTTCCTCTCCCAGCGATAAAAAATATTTCACCGGAACGGCCAGCTCAGTGCGCATTTTACGTATGTTCCCGGATTTTTCCATGAAATGATGTACCTTTTATGATAAATATTTAATCGCAATTGCGTGTTTAAAGATAACGAATCCTTATAAAATAGATTATCTGTTGTTTGCTCTCCCATAAGGCCAAAAATTTATTACACTAAAAATAATATCTTATTTACTTAAATAACAGGAGTTTATGATGCGAATACATGTACATCTGACATAAATTCATAAAATATTTAGTACTAGGTCTTGCATAGTTCTAATATTTATCTATATCTTTGCATTGTT
>CAZOXI010000167.1:0-6915 GCA_964583445.1 uncultured Bacteroidaceae bacterium
CCATGCGGCAAATCAATGAAAAGCCCAATATTGCTGTGCAATATTTTTGTGCTTTCGCACCAGGTGACTTAAAGAAATTGGCCAGGATTACTTGCGTGATCCTTTTACTCCATGCGGCAAATCAATGAAAAGCCCAATATTGCTGTGCAATATTTTTGTGCTTTTTTTCTGCCCCGTCTTATGAAAGCAAGCTTTCAACGACGTGTCAGAAAAAAAGCCCAGCGCTGTCGTGCTGGGCTTTTCACTGGTTTGTGATTCCGGAAGGATTCGAACCTTCGACCTACAGCTTAGAAGGCTGTTGCTCTATCCAGCTGAGCTACGGAACCATTGTTTAGTATGATCTCCTGACAATATTATTGCAGTTGCCTTTCGGCGTGCAAATATAGCAAATTTATGTCTTCAGGGAAAGAGGCACATCTGAATAATTTGGGAAAGTACTTATTTGGGTTGAACGGTATCGCTGACAGATAAAATTATTGCTTCTCAAATTTCCACGGCACACGTAAAAAAATCTTTGCCTCGAAGGGCCAGGTGTCTGGTTAATTCTTCAGCACTTCCATTAATTTTTCTCTATCTTTGAAAAAAATACGAACTATGATATCCTCTTTTCAGTTTTCTCCATTGCCCCGGATTATTTTCGGACCGGGAAAAAGGGCAGGTCTTGCTGACCAGACAATACGTTTTGGAAACACTGTACTTCTCATTACCGGTACGACTTCTATACATTATTCCGGGCATGGCGATGAGATCATCAGCAGCCTGAAAGAGAAGGGGATCACAATGCACCATGAATCCATTGGTTCCGAGCCTTCTCCGAAAATGGTGGATGAGATTGCAGATAAATACCGGGGCAGGGGAATCAAAGTAGTTGCAGCTGTCGGAGGAGGAAGCGTCATGGATGCGGGCAAAGCCGTTTCTGCAATGCTGTTGGTAGAATATGGAGTCAAAAACTACCTTGAAGGAGTCGGCGAGAAAGAACACCCTGGCAGCAAGGTCCCGTTCATCGCTATGCCAACTACATCTGGAACCGGTAGCGAAATGACAAAAAACGCAGTCCTCTCGGAAATAGGGCAGGAGGGATTCAAAAAATCACTCCGTCATGAAAATTTTATACCTGATGTCGCGATCATCGACCCGGAAATGATGCTTACATGTCCCCAGGGGCTTACCGCAACCAGCGGTATGGATGCGTTTACCCAATTGCTGGAGTCTTACCTCAGCAAGCAGGCCAACCCGATGACGGATGCACTGGCATTGCAGGGACTGAAGCTGGTCAAACGTAATTTATTGCGTGCCTATCTTGAAGGAGAAAATAATTTAGAAGCAAGATCGGGTATGGCGCTTGCCGCAATGTTCTCGGGTATCACGCTGGCCCATGCCGGATTGGGACTCGTTCATGGATTTGCCTCCCCCTTCGGTGCGCATTGTAATATTGCACACGGTGCTGTGTGCGGCACACTTATGTCTGCTGTGAATTCCATGACCATCGATAAAATTATCGACAATAAGAAGAATGCTGCATATAACAAGTATTTGATTGTAAGCAAGATCTTTTCCGATTTTAAATACAAGGAGGACAAAGAATACCTGCTGGCGTTTAAGGATAAACTGGAACATATCTCCAATGTGCTTGAAATTCCCGCCCTGGATCCGGACCTGGTCAAAAACGACATCATCGGCAAAATTGTTGAAGAGACCTCACACAAGCATCACCCGGTAACCTTCAGCGATGAAGAATTGGAACTGATCATCCGGAAACGCCTTGCACGCACTGCCTGATCCCACTGATCATCTTGGAGTGGTAGTCCCCCCAAGGTCAATGCCTGTATTGGAAATAAACAGCTTTACTGCAATGGCCAGGAGGATAATCCCGAAAAATTTTCTCAATATATGCAGACCGCTTGGACCCAGGACTTTCTCAAACCAGGTGGTGAGCCGTAAGACCAGGTAGACCACTACCATATTCAGCGAGAGGGCTATCAGGATGTTCACGGTTTCATATTCAGCACGCAGGGACAGTAAAGAGGTGATCGAACCGGCACCGGCAATCAGGGGAAAAGCAATCGGGACAATAGCTCCACTGCTTCCTGCTTCATTCCTGAATAGTTCAATGCCCAGAACCATCTCCATTCCCATCAACAGCAGAATAAAGGATCCTGCAATAGCAAATGAGGAAATATCCACGCCAAAAATTCCCAGCAAAGGCTCTCCGATGAATAAAAAAAGCAGCATGATCCCGAACGCCACCAGGGTGGTTCGCTCTGCAAAAATATTGCCGATCTTCGATTTAATACCAAGGATAATGGGGATGGACCCGAATATGTCAATAATTGCAAACAGCACCATGAAGGATGCCACAATCTCAAGAAAATCTACGTGCATGACCTTTTGTTTAATAATTTGGGTGCAAAAATAGTCGCTTCCGGCGTATCATAGCAGCACCCGGGTGACTATTTCATGTGTTTTGCAATAGTTATTAAACATCTGAATCGAACCAGGTACCACCAGGTTCGCATAAAGTATGCAAGTTTCTTTTGTAAATTTATGGGATCAAGATCGATATTCAATAAATTAGAGGAGTGGTTCATTATGCAAAACAATGTCAGAAAGCGAACATATAAAAAGATAACGAATTCGAACATGTGACAAACCCCCTACAGAACCTATGACAAAAACCTGTGTAGTCATATTTATCCTTGCATCGGCCGTTGCGACAATACGTGGCCAGAACCCCGTGCTGGAAAAATATATCGCCGAAGGTGTTGCTTCCAACCTCGCCCTGAAACAACATCAGATGGATTACCACCAGAGTCTTGTCGCGTTGAAAGAGGCCCGCGGGCTCTTCTTCCCTGATGTGAGCCTGAATGCAAGGTATACCCTGGCCGATGGGGGAAGGGTGATCTCCTTTCCGGTGGGCGATCTGCTTAACCCGGTATACAACACCCTGAATATGTTAACGGGAGATGCAACGTTTCAGGAGATTGAGAACCAGGAATTCAGCTTCTACCGTCCCCGGGAACATGAAACGAAGGTTTCCCTGGTACAGCCCATCTATAATAGCGATATCATACACAATAACAGGATACGGCAGGAGTATGTTGAACTGGCGCGTGTGGATATGGAGCAATATAAACGCAACCTCATCCGGGAGATCAAAACTTCATATTATAACTATCAGAAAGCCTGGCACCTGGGAGCGCTGCTGGACAGTACATTGCTGCTGGTGCAGGAGAACCACAGAGTGAGTAAAAGATTGTATGAGAACAATATGGTGACAGTGGATGCAGTATTCAGGTCCGAGGCTGAGGTGAGCAGTGTGCAGGTAGAACAGGCGAGGGCCAAAAGCCAGGTACAATCAGCCAGTTCCTATTTTAATTTTCTGATCAATAGACCGTTGGATGATGAAATTGAACGTTTCAGTGAGGACCCGGGAAATTTTATCATCTCACTGGAGACTGCGCAGCAACAGGCGGTAGATAACCGGGAAGAGATGGCTACCGTGAAGCGTTACCAATCTTTGAACGCACACAAGCGCAGGATGCAACAGGGTAATGCTACACCAGACCTTTTTGGCACAGTGGATTATGGCTTCCAGGGTGAGGAATATAGCTTTACGGGATCAGATGATTTCGTGCTCGCATCACTGGTGCTGAGGTGGCAGCTTTTCCAGGGAATGCAGAACCGTAACAAGGTCCGGCAAACATTTATTGAGGGCGAAAAACTGGTACAATTGCTGGATGAAACAGAACAGAAGATCAGGATGCAGGTGATCGACCATTATTATAAAGCCCTGGCAGCCTACCAGGCCATTGATGCAGCAAAAAAGCAGGTGCGTGCAGCAAAAAAAGCATTTTCACTCATCGATAAGAAATACAGGGAAAACCAGGCCTCCTTGCTGGAGTTCATCGATGCACGAACCAACTATACCAATGCGGCATCCAACCTGATCATTACAATCAACGAATATTTCATCCGGCTGGCAGCGCTCGAATTTGCGATGGCCGGGATCAACCTTGAAAAATATTAGAACTATGATGCGACATTTGCTGACTCCTGTCACTCTGCTTTTATTGCTGGTATCATGCAATCCATCCGACAATGAGAACGCAATGACAGAAGAGGTCCCGAATGTGAAAGGCCAGTTCCCGTTGTATGTACAATACCAGGAAACTGTCAGATCCACTGGGATCCTTGCCCCAGGCCTGGAAGTAAAAATGAGCTTTAAGACCGGCGGGATCGTTCAGGATGTTAATGTGCGTGATGGAGAGCGCGTAACGCAGGGAAAGGTGCTTGCATCACTCGATCTTTCAGAGATACAAGCACAGCACAGCCAGTCTGAGATTGCCATGGAAAAAGCAACACGTGATTTCAATCGTGCCACGAACCTCTATTTTGACAGTGTTGTAACACTGGAAACATTGCAGAATGCGCGTACAGCATTGGAAATGGCAAGCACTCAAAAGAAAATAGCTGGTTTTAACCTGGAGCATTCCCGGATCATCGCCCCGGCAAACGGAAGAATACAGAAGGTGCTGGTGGAAAAAAACGAAATGATCGCCCCGGGTCAACCCGCGATCCTCTTTGCAACAACTGAAAATGACTGGGTGGTCAGGACCTCCCTGTCAGATAAAGACATCGTTAAATTTGCCAGTGGCGACTCTGCACACATAACCATGGATGCATTTCCCGGAAGAAAATTTGCTGCATCGGTCCTGGAACCAGGTTCCTTTGCGGATCCGGTGACAGGAACTTTCGAGGCTGAGTTGTTGCTCCAGGATGCTCATCCTGAGTTCCGGTCAGGATTCATGGCCCGTGTACAACTCTTTCCTTCGGAATCCTTAAGTGGTTTCTGGCTTCCGATGGCAGCAATACACGACCTGGAGGACCAAACCGGTAAGGTATTCGTTCTGGACAGTACAATTGTCGCAGAGCGGATAATCACGACCGGTCCGATTCATGATGGAGGTATGATCATCAAAGGAGGCCTCGAGGATAAAGAGTTCGTCATCACAGAGGGATCTGCATACCTGGAAGATGGTCAGCAGGTCCACCTTAATAACGATTAAGATACCTATGAAACTTCCCAGGCTTGCCATCGAAAATACTTCTTTCACCTGGATGCTATTTATCTTCCTGGTGGTCATAGGATTCCGATCATTACTGTTGATGCCACGTACTGAAAATCCTGAAGTAACGATCCCGGGTTCCTCCATTGTTGTGGTCATGCCTGGTGCCGGACCTGTGGATATGGAAAACCTTGTGGCATTTCCCATTGAAGAGGCATTGAACGAGCTGGAGGATATTTCCCGCATTAGCTCCACGGTACGCGACGGGTATGCCACCATATCGGTCGAGTTTGATTTCGATACCGATGCTGATGGCAAGTATGATGAGGTGGTGCGACAGTTCAACTCCATTCGCAATGAGCTTCCTGCTGAAATTGCCAGCGTAGAATTGTGGAAATGGTCCACATCGGATGTGGCAATGTTTCAGATGGCATTGATCTCCGGGACCGCTTCAACAGAAGAGCTAAAGGAACAGGCGGAAAAGCTGAAAAAGCAACTTGAGAAGGTCCGAAATGTAATGAAAGTGCAGTTGATTGCTTTGCCGGAGCAGGAAATCCATATCAATTTGGACCCGGAGTTGATGGCACGTACAAATACCACGTTGGATATGGTGACAAATGCCATAAAAAGCAATAATGCAAATATCCCGGGAGGCGAACTGATCATTGGCGGGCGCAGCCTGAATGTCAAATCTTCCGGGTCATATCAGGCATTGGAGGAAATACGAAATACCGTGGTAAATTCATACAAGGGAACATTGATTTACCTGGAGGATATCGCAGAAGTGATCTTTGGGATTGAGGACCTTGATTACCTGGCACGTTTTGGAGGAGACTATTCGAATAACAGCAGGGAACATGCTACCAGGGCGGTGTTTATGACAGTGAGCCAGAAAGAAGGGTTCAACGTCCTGAAGACATCAGAAGCATTGAAGCCAATCATTCAACGCTTCCGGGAGCAATTGCCCGACGATATGTTCATTGAAATGATCTTCGATCAACCCGACAAGGTGCGTGACCGGATCAATACATTTCTGTTCAATCTTTTGCAGGGGATCATCCTGGTAGGTGCTGTGATCTTTGTCTCACTTGGATTCAGGTCATCACTGGTAGTGGTGCTGGCAATACCTTTGTCAATTATCATCAGCCTTGGTTTTCTTGATTTATCAGGCTATGGCCTGCAGCAAATCTCCATTGCCGGGCTGATCGTTGCGCTGGGATTGCTGGTGGACAACTCAATTGTTATGGTGGAAAATATTGACAGGTTCCGTTCCCAGGGATACTCCCGCCGAAAGGCATCCTATGAGGCAGCCGCCGAAATTGGCTGGCCGGTTGTGGCTGCAACGATAACTACCATCCTGGCATTTATTCCAATTGCAACAATGCCCGACAAAACGGGTGCTTTTATTCGAACCCTGCCGCTGACCATATCCATAACCCTGGCGGTTTCTCTGCTGATCGCACTTGCGCTTACCCCTACAATCACATCAAAGATCTACAGGGAAACTGACCCGGATGAACGTAAACGGAAAGGCACCAAAAAGTTCCTCAAATGGATTGCTGAAAATCCATTTCGTAAAAGTCTTGCATTCAGCCTTAAAAAACCTTTCCTGGTGATCATTATTGCTGTTGCGCTGCTGGCAGGATCAGGATACTTCTTTACATATATCGGCATCAGTTTCTTCCCAAAAGCCGAGCAGGCAAACCTGATGATCAGGGCCAAACTCCCGGAAGGAAGCAGCCTGGAAAAAACGGATGAGGTGGCACGACATATTGAATCAGTACTCGATAGTTGCCCGAAATCAAGTATTACGCTTCAAATGTGGGACATGGTAATACGCGCATCTATT
>CAZOXI010000168.1:0-6915 GCA_964583445.1 uncultured Bacteroidaceae bacterium
GCACTCGAAGCAGGTGGTGACAATATCCAGAATGATGAAAGGGCCATTTATGCTTTTGAGATGACCTGGGATCTGGGCGAAGGAACTTCCGCCACAATGACCTATGTAAAAGATGCTGAACCGCTGGCTTATCCTGACGAACTCTACCTGGTAGGTGGTTCTGTTGGCGGATGGGACTGGGCAGCAAATGGCATCCAGATGATCCCCGTGAACAGCCAGCCACACCTCTTCTGGAAAATTGTATGGTGGGAAGCAGGTATTGAGCCAGCAGGTGACAGAGGAATTAAATTCTCCCCGATCGCTTCATGGGATGAAAACTTTGGTGTCAATGCAGGCAGTGGAACAGAAGGTGTATATGATTTCGGCGGGGAAAATGTTCCCGATGTTGCTGTGTCTGGATACTACAACGTAGTAGTCAACTATGTTGATGAAACGGTGGAAGTGAATCCTGCACTCGTTTACGGTATTGGACAAGCTTTTGGTGGATATGACGATTGGCCAATTGCTTCTGCTCAATTTACCGAAGATACAGAGAACAAGACCATGGTATCTCCTCCATTTACAGGTGCTGCAGATGCAGATAATGGTCTACGTATCCACACTGCTGCAAATACACTGACCACTGATCAGGGTGCCCCTGTCGAATGGTGGCAAGCAGAATTCATAGTACTCGATGGTAAGATCGAATACCGTGGAGCTGGTGGAGACCAGGCAAGAGTCACCACTTCAATTGGAGATATTGTTACTCTTGATTTTATAAATGAAACAGGAGCTATCACTACTCCTGGTGGCAAGTAAATCATAGATCTTTCAAAAAGGGCATGCCATGGTGCATGCCCTTTTTTTATTATTGATATACACAATTTTTACTGATGAATTTCCAGCTTAAAATATATACATACATCCTGCTTGCGCTGTTCACCTTCAAAAGTACAGCACAAATTATCACCACAGAACCGGCGATACCCGTTGCTTTAGAACCTGTGACGATCATTTACGACGCCACCCGGGGTACTGCAGGACTGATGGACTATGACAGTGCCGTATATGCCCATACCGGCGTACTCACTGAGAACAGTTCAGATAACAAAGACTGGAAATATGCACCTTCCTGGGGTGACAACAGTGAAAAATATAAAATGACCCGGGTCTCCGCGAATATCTATTCGCTGGAGATCACCCCCAGCATCAGGGGCTACTATGGGGTACCCAAAAATGAAACCATCACCCATATGGCTTTCGTATTCAGAAGTGCCGATACCAACCTGGAAGGGAAAGCCGACGGTGGCGCGGATATTTTCGTCGAAGTATTTGAACCCGGTCTGAATGTCTCCATCATCACTCCTGGAAATAACCTGATGGTGGACCCTGGGACCCAGGTTGCATTCGAGGCAGCTGCCTCTGAGTCAGTCGACCTGGAACTCTTCCAGAATAACCAGTCAGTCAAAACTTTAACAGGAACCTCCATCACCCATACCTTCGATTTCAACACCACCGGGGATTTCTGGGTGAAGGTTTCAGCCACTATGGCAGATGAAACCGATACGGATTCTGTATTTATACATGTGCTGGAAACACAACAAGTTCAAACACTTCCCGAAAGGGTGAAAAATGGCATCAATTACATCGACAACCAGTCCGTCACACTGGTCCTCCATGCCCCGGGCAAGGAACATGTATTTGTCATCGGCGATTTCAATAACTGGACCCCACGCACCGATGCCAGGATGTACAAAGACAATGTGCATTGGTGGGTTACCCTGGACAACCTGGAACCGGGAAAAGAATATGCCTACCAATACCTGGTCGACGGCGAACTATATATCGCCGACCCCTATACCGAAAAAATTCTCGATCCGAACAACGACAAATGGATCAGCGAGGCCACTTACCCGGACCTGAAAGACTATCCTTCCGGACTTGCATCAGGGATTGTAAGTATCCTGCAAACCGGTCAGGAACCTTACTCCTGGCAAAATGCCTCCTTTACAGCTCCCGCAAAGGAAGACCTGGTGATCTACGAGCTGCTGGTCAGGGATTTCATTGCTGCGCACGACTGGAACACCCTTACCGATACCCTCGACTACCTCGATAACCTGGGTATCAACGCTATCGAACTGATGCCGTTCAATGAATTTGAAGGCAATGAAAGCTGGGGATACAATCCCTCCTTCTATTTTGCTCCCGATAAATACTACGGACCAAAGGAGGACCTGCAGGTATTCATCGATTCGGCCCACGGAAGAGGCATGGCGGTGATCATGGACATGGTACTGAACCATTCCTATAGTCAATCACCACTGGTACAATTGTATTTCAACGAAACAACCTCCCAAGTTACCCCCGAAAACCCTTGGTATAACGTGGAATCACCCAATCCCGTCTTTGCCTGGGGCTACGATTTTGACCATGAGAGCCAGGCCACCAAAGATTTTATCGACCGGGTCAATACTTTCTGGATCGATGAATACAAGATCGATGGTTACCGGTTCGACTTCACAAAAGGATTTACCAATACTCCGGGAGATGGCGGCGCCTATGATGCTGCCCGGATCGCCATCCTGAAAAGAATGGCTGATCAAATATGGATGGCTGATCCCGATGCATACGTAATCCTGGAACACCTGGCCGACAACGCCGAGGAAAAAGCACTTTCAGATTATGGCATGATGCTCTGGGGCAACATCAATTATAACTACAACGAAGCCACCATGGGGTATCATGACGACGGAAAATCAGATTTCAGCTGGATCTCCTACAAAAAACGTGGATGGAACGATCCCCACCTGGTGGGCTACATGGAAAGCCACGATGAGGAACGCCTGATGTTCAAAAACCTCGCCTATGGAAATGCTGCCGGGTCTTACGATATCCAGGAGCTGAAAACAGCCCTTGGGCGGATGGAACTGGCCGGCGCCTTTTTTTTCACCATCCCCGGACCTAAAATGATCTGGCAGTTCGGGGAGCTGGGATACGACTTTTCCATCGATTACAACGGAAGGGTCGGGAATAAACCCATCCGCTGGGACTACTTTGATGTGGGCAGAAGAAAACGGCTGTACCAAGTATGGTCGGCACTCATTCACCTGCGAACTTCTGAGCCTGCCTTTACAACCACAGATTACAAGCTGAACCTTGCCTACGCCACCAAGCGGATAGAACTGAACCACGAAGATATGGATGTGCGGATCATCGGAAACTTCGGTATCGTGGAACAATCCATGGATCCCAACTTCAGTACCACGGGCACCTGGTACGAATTCTTTTCCGGAAACAGTATGGAGGTGTCAGATCCCAACGACCTGATCACCCTTGCTCCCGGAGCATACCGGATCTATACCACGAAGCAGCTGACGGCGCCTGAAATTACTGCCGGCTTTCGTTCCGCTTCGGTAAATACTGAGGAATTAAACGCCTATCCCAATCCTGCGGGAGAACTGCTCTTTATCTCCACGGAGAAACAGGCAGAAGAGATCATTCTCCGGAACATCAACGGTCGTGCAATTCGCAGTATAGATCCAGGGAAGCAACTTGCAACCGGACAGGCTCCGGTAAATAAGGGTTCAGCAAACCCGAATTCAGGCCACATGAGAGTGACCGGTTGGGAAGCGCCTGGCGGGGTGATCGCTGCCGACCTCTCGGGTCTGAGACCCGGAATCTATATTCTGCAGGTGTCCTTCAAGGATGGAACCACCGGGCACGCCAGGATCATAAGGAAATAAAATGGATCCCCACTCTGAAAAAGAGTCCGGGGAGCGGATTACCACACAATAACAGTGTTTCTTTTCATGGAGTAGTAGTTGGATGATGGGAGCTGGCCCGGAGAAAATTCTCCGGGCCGGATTTCCCCGGCCCATTGTGTAACGTTTTGGATGCTGCTTCGTCTTTAGACCAAACACCCATATAGTTCCAATATGTTCCGCAATAATATAAAACTCGCGCTCCGACTGCTGAAAAATAAGTTCAGCAATAAATATCATTTGGCCTGTCCTCGGCAAAGTATTTTATCCTGCTGAATGATTGCCCTGCTATAACAGCATAGTTCTATGCTTTCTTCGATCCGGTAAATTAGCAAATACATCCTTTCTTTTCCTTTTTACTTTTACCGTCCTTTTCCTATCTTTGTGCGTTTCAATAAAATAGTTAGCATTTTAACAGGATAAGCAGGGGAAATCCAATGGCAAAGAAATTTCCGGAATATAAGCAATTTGATCTCTCACAGGTCAATAAAGAGATCAACGAACTGTGGAAGAAGGACAGGACATTTGAACGCAGTCTTACCTCGCGTGAGGGAAAACCATCATTTGTGTTCTACGAAGGGCCCCCGTCAGCCAATGGTGTTCCCGGGATCCACCACGTGATGGCCCGTGCTATTAAAGATATCTTCTGCCGCTATAAAACGCAATCAGGCTTTCACGTGAAAAGAAAAGCCGGGTGGGACACCCATGGGCTGCCCGTGGAACTCGCTGTGGAAAAGGCAATGGATATCACCAAGGACGATATCGGGAAAAAGATATCCATCGAGGCGTTCAACGACGCCTGCCGGAAGGATGTAATGAAATACACCGACAAGTGGGAGGAACTCACCGACAAGATGGGCTATTGGATCGATATGTCGGACCCCTACATCACTTACGACAACAAATACATAGAATCCGTCTGGTATCTGCTGAAACAGCTGATGGAGAAAGACCTGCTCTACAAGGGATATACCATTCAACCTTACTCTCCCGCTGCCGGATCGGGACTCAGTACCCATGAACTGAACCAGCCGGGCTGTTACAGGGACGTGAAAGACACCACGGTGGTGGCACAGTTCAAGGTGCAGAAAGACAAACATTCCTCTTTCCTTTTTAAACACACAGATGCAGAGGTGTTCATCCTCGCATGGACCACTACTCCATGGACCCTTCCCTCCAACACTGCCCTCACCGTGGGCAAAAAAATTGAATATTCACTGGTGGAAACCTACAACCAGTATACCGGCGAAAAAATTGCCGTGGTGCTTGCAAGTGACCTGATGGGAAGCTATTTTCCTGAAAAGAACGCAGCACTGGATTTTGAAGCCTATGAACCGGGCGATAAGCATATTCCATTCAGGGTGCTCAGGACCTGTAAGGGAAAGGACCTGGTCGGGATCTCATACGAGCAACTGCTTAACTGGGTGCAGCCGGAAGGAAAAGCATTCAAAGTGGTTGCCGGTGATTTCGTAACCACCGAAGAAGGTACCGGCGTGGTACATACCGCCCCTACTTTCGGCGCAGACGACTACCGCGTAGCTGCAGAAAACAATATCGCAGCCCTCACCATCGTTGATCAAACCGGGCTGACCCAACCGCTCGTGGACAAAAAAGGAAGGTTCTTCAGGCTGGAGGACATGGACCCGGGATTTGTCAGCCGCCAGGTCAACCTGGATACCTACAGCGAGTTTGCCGGGAAATTCGTGAAAAATGAATATGATCCTGGTAAAAAAGAGGACGATCCCACCACAGACGTGGACATTGCAGTATACCTGAAACAGCACAACCAGGCGTTCAAAATCGAAAAATATGTGCACAATTACCCGCACTGCTGGAGAACCGATAAGCCCGTGCTCTATTACCCGCTGGATTCATGGATGATCCGCACCACTGCCATGAAGGACCGGATGATGGAACTGAATGATACCATCAACTGGAAACCGGCCGCCACAGGAACCGGCCGCTTTGGCAAATGGCTCGAAAATCTGGTGGACTGGAACCTCTCCAGGTCCAGGTACTGGGGAACACCCCTGCCCATATGGGCCAGCAAGGATGGCAAAGAGATGGTCTGCATCGGATCAGTAGCAGAGTTGAAAGAAGCAATCGATAAATCTGTCGCCGCAGGTGTGATGCAATCCAATCCGCTGGAGGGTTTCGTGGAAGGAGATTTCTCCAAAGAGAATTACGACCAGTTCGACCTGCACCGCCCGTTTGTCGATGAGGTAGTGCTGGTGAGTGCTTCCGGTCAGGAGATGTTTCGTGAGCCGGACCTGATCGATGTGTGGTTCGATTCCGGATCCATGCCTTACGCACAAATGCACTACCCGTTCGAGCACAAAGACGATTTCGAACAATTTTTCCCGGCCGATTTCATAGCAGAAGGCGTGGACCAGACCCGCGGATGGTTCTTTACGATGCACGCCATTGCCACCATGATCTTTGATTCGGTCTCCTATAAGAATATCATCTCCAACGGGCTGGTGCTGGATAAGAACGGCAACAAAATGTCGAAAAGACTCGGCAACGCGGTGGATCCCTATCAGACCATCGAGAAATACGGATCGGATCCGCTCAGGTGGTACATGATCTCCAATGCGCAGCCCTGGGACAACATCAAGTTCGACATCAACGGTGTGGAAGAAGTGCGTCGCAAATTCTTCGGCACACTGTATAATACCTATTCATTCTTTTCCCTCTATGCCAATGTGGACGGGTTCAATTACAATAAACCCGAAGTGCCGGTCAGCGAACGGCCTGAGATCGACCGCTGGATCATCTCCTTACTGAATTCATTGGTAAAAGAAGTGCACGAACAATACGAAAACTACGAACCCACCCGTACGGCCAGGCTGATACAGGAATTCGTACTGGAAAATCTCAGTAACTGGTACGTGCGCCTGAATCGTAAACGCTATTGGGGCGGGGAGTTCGATACGGATAAACTCGCGGCATACCAGACCCTGTATACCTGCCTGGAGACTGTCGCCAGGCTCGCAGCCCCGATAGCACCCTTCTACATGGAGAAATTGTTCCGGGACCTCAACGATGTCACCCGAAGATTTGAAGAGGCTTCCGTACACCTGGTTGCTTTCCCCGCTTACGATGATGCACGCATCGACAAAGCACTGGAGGAGCGCATGTCCATCGCACAGACGATTACATCTATGGTGCTGGG
>CAZOXI010000169.1:0-6900 GCA_964583445.1 uncultured Bacteroidaceae bacterium
AAAGACTGGTCGGCCATGGTATTTGATATCGGGGTGGCCTACAAAGAGAACCTTGACAAGGTCATGGAACTCATGAAAGAGGTAGGTGACCAGATGAAAGCGGATGAAGATTTCAGCGATAAGATCATTGAACCCATCGAAATCTTTGGTGTGGATGAATTCGGTGACAGTGCGATCACAATCAAAGCAAGGCTAAAAACCAAACCCATCCAGCAATGGACCGTTGGCCGGGAGTACAGGAAACGGCTGAAGGAGACATTCGATAAGCACAACATCGAAATACCTTTCCCCCACACAACGGTTTATTGGGGAGAAGAAATCAGTCCGTTAGAGCTGAATATGAAGAAATCTGCCTGATCCAACACAACAAAAAGGTAGTAAATTAGGCGTATACAACAACTTTAGGCAATGAACCTCCGTTAGATAATATCAAACGACAATGAAATTAATATGCGATAAATTTTGCCAAAACATCTCGAGGTATCATTTTTGCGGAGAAATATTTCATTGATCTCAAACCCTAAAGCATGCGTCGAATCTTCTTTATACTTGGCGGACTGATTTACACCCTGGTTCTGCCAGCACAGGATGGAACAATAATAAATTCGGAAGCCAATCATTCCCAGTCGACCCGGCAAGCCGACAGAGACCCTGTTCCGGATACCGGTATCTATTCAGATGTATCTGCATCCGATACACTTTTACCAACATCCGGTACATCGCATACAGATACAATTTTTTTACAACCGGATCAGGCTTCTGCTTATATTGACAGCTTGCTAAAGGACAATAAATTGTGGCGGACAGGAAAAGATTCCATGAGGAACGCACTGGAACGCCTGGTCAATCATTACCATGAGCCTGTGGACAGTGTGATTACTCGCCTGATGAAATATAATTTTGACTCGCTTACTTTCGAGCAGACCGATATCATTCAGAATGACACGCTCCCCCTCAGGTGGCTGAACGATTCTACCTTTTTTGTTGATACCATTGCACTGCCACGGGAACCCGTTCTTTTACAACGAACCATCACCAGGGGCGCGATAGACACCACCGTCTTTGCATTTGCCGACAGCATGCACCTGTTGAAGCGAATGGTAGACAGCATGATGATGGTCACGGACACTGTTATAACCACCTCCATAGATACGACTTTCCTATCCTCCAGAGGAATACAGCTCCACCAGGTATCGAAGCAGGAGGTCACTCCCCCACTGTTCCCTTCCGGTAGCAGGAAAACTGCCAGGATGCTTCCCGATTCCGCCGGTATGGTCATTTCCGAGGCATGGGAGGTACGGGTGGCCAGTGGGGATACACCATTTTTTATCGTACCCGGTGCACACTTGCCCGATTCGCTGGATGCCGCCATACAGACACTCAGGAATTATACGCACAGACGTGATTCAATTTTGATATATATTAATGACATGAAAGGCGGAAAGACACCTTTCTGGTTAACTGCGGGTGACAGTGAACTCTACCGGTTCTGGATAAAAAACTATAAGAATGATTCCATCACAGTTTGGATGGGCAACCCCGTCAGGGACGAGATTACCCTCTTCCTGGAAGAAGAGGTGAACATTGACCGGCTGGAAATCGAGCCCGCAGCAGAGATCCCTGTGGCGCGGATCAAACCAAAAAGAACGCTGGTCAATGTGGAACCGCTCAAAGTCATCCCGGTCTATTGGGAATATGATTTTTCAAGTGCATTTTCCTTCAACCAGACCTACCTGTCCAACTGGTCAAAAGGCGGTGAAAATTCTGTTGCCACGATGCTGGATATCAAAGGGCAGGCAAAATATACCGATAAGGAGACCAAGATTGAATGGACCAACAACGGAAGGCTGAAATACGGATCAATCATTACTGAGGAATACGGACTGCGGACCAATACCGATCAGCTGGAACTTAATTCGCAGTTCAACAAGGTAATCAAAGACAAGGTTGATTTCAGTTCCGTCTTTTACATGAAAAACCAGCTTGCACGCGGGTACAATTATCCAAACGACTCTGTTCCTGTCTCGAAATTTCTTAACCCGGGAACCTTCACCCTTGGTGTTGGTTTCGAATACAAACCCTTCAAGAAAACCGAAATCAACTATTCACCCCTTTCCTATAAAAACACATTTGTATTGGATACGACAAGAATTGACCAGACCATCCACGGTATCGACGAAGATAAAAAGTTGCGGCAGGAGATGGGCGGTCAGCTGGTGATCAAAAACAAGATATCCATCCTGGACGATCTCGAGATCAATAATTCTCTGCGACTGTTCTCGAACTATTTCGACAACCCGCTGAATGTGGATGTCGACTGGGAAGTAAACCTCGAAAAACGTATCAACTGGTATTTCACGGTGAATCTGAACTTACATATGATCTATGATGATGACATCAGGTTCCCGGTTTACGATGACAATGATCAACCTGTAAAACTTCCCGATGGAAGTACAAAGAAAGTACCGAAACTGCAATTCAAGGAATTTGTCGGGCTGACCTTCTCATTCAAGTTCTAAATGCGGGAGCATCAGCAGCCGTGGATGCATTTGGCTATTCACTTCAACAGGCTCGGCGCCGGGAGGGTTATCCAGTAACGGTTCAACATAGCACGAACAGTTCAACATAGCACCAACGGTTCAACATAGCACGAACGGTTCAACATAGCACGTAGCCGGAAAAGCACCTCGTTTTTAGCTGTTCAATAAGGTCAACAGCCGAAGGGCCTTATCGTTATCCGGATCTTTATCCCGGGCCTTCTTCAGCCATTCAGCTGCAGACGCGAAGGCCTGTTCTGACTTCGCCTTTTCCTTTAAAAATTTGCTGTTACTTGTGATCTGGCGTGCCTCAGCCTGGATCCTGACCCCGGTATTGTAGTAGCATGTGCCGATATTCACATATAACCTGGGGTCATTGGGCGCCAGGTCGATGCCTTCCTTATAGGCTGCTATCGCCCGATCGTATTGCTCGGTATGTTCAAATACAAGTCCTTTTGCATAGGGGAAAATGAAGTTTTCCGGGTGCGCTTTTGCCGCAGTATCAATCACAGCCACAGCACGTTCAGGTTCACCTGTCTTCAGCAACAGGTCCACCAGCAACAACACCAATTGCTCATTATCATCGTAACGATGAATCCCATCGATCAATGCCTGCTCTGCGGCAAGTGTATCCTTTTCACCAAGATGCGCCTTATAAAGCAAGTGCGGGACATTGGAAGAATATCCATAGCCATTCAACTGTTCAAGATATTCTGCTGCTTTGTCCCATTCATTGCTCATGTAAGCTGCCAGGGCAGTGTTATAGACCAGGTTGGTGTCTGTAGATACACCAACAATGGGACTGCTATTGATCTTCATTACATGCTCATAAGCCTTCAGGGCCTCCGCATATTGCTCCGCCGCATACTTTTTTTCGCCCTCCTTCAATAATTTGTTGGCCAGTAGCACATACAACGGGGCAAGCTGGTCGTCCATTCTGCCCGTTTTATCAAGCTTGCGGGCATTTTCATACGATTCCCAGGCAACATAGAGCTGGTCATCATATAGCTGGCACTTTTTCACGTCCTTGGTTTCCAACCCCTTCTGGTATGCAGTCTGGCATAAGAGGCCCCGTGCATGCCAGGTCTTGGGCCAACCCAGGGTCTTATCATCGCTTTTGGCCGCTTCGATCACTGTTTTGGCTTCCTCAAATTCACCGGTCTCAATCAGCTGGTATGCGGCAATGACCTTGCTTTTCTGTGCATGCAGCATATTTGTTGTAACCGCTATAACCAGTATGCTAATAAAAAATCTACTCACTTGTTTATCTCTGTTTAAAGGCAGCCCATCGCAAAAATCCGCTTCAGTGTCAATTGTCCCACGACAATCTCAGAACACCCGCGCTCCGCTCAACGTGCATACCCATATTCATTTCATGTTCGAATACAATCAAAAATCGTACCGGCAACCTTCCGGCAAAGATAACAAAGATATTTCTAACAACGTCCCGGAGGTCAACTGTGATCAGCAAAATCTCTACTTCATTTACAAACCAACAACAGGGGTGTTTCACTCCATATAAAATGGGGTTTTGTCCCCATTCGATATCGGGTTTATCCCCATTATCTTCAATCCGGGTTAATGTATTTTTGCAGCAAACTTATAATCATCATGACAAAATATCATGACAGAAATGCAATCTAAAATAAAGGAGTTAACGGATAAAATCTACCAGGAAGGATTTGAGAAAGCAAATAAAGAGGCCGGGGAGATCATTCAGCAGGCGAAAGATGAAGCTGAAAAGGTGACCAAAGAAGCAAACGAACGTGCAGAGACCATCATTGCAGATGCAAAAAAGCAGGCAGAGGAAAATGCCCGGAAGATTGATGCCGAAGTGCGGCTCGCCTCGCGCCAGGCGCTGATGGCCCTGAAAAAGGAGATCACCGACCTGATCCAGGCCAACGTACTTAAAGAACCGCTGAACAAGACCTTCGAGGACCAGCAATTCATCAGAAAGATCCTGGAAACGCTGGTGAAGAACTGGCAACCCTGTTCAGAAGATACCGGACTTCAGGTGCTTGTGCCCGGGGAGCAACTCGAGGAGATGGATGACTACCTGAAAGAAAAGGCTGGAAGTATGATGAACAAAGGACTTGTTCTTGAAAAGTACAGTGGCACCGGTAAAGGTTTCGAGATACAACCCGGAAAAGGAAATTATAAGATCAATGTCACAGATGAGGCCTTTGAGGTCTTCCTCGAAAAACATTTCAAACCACGTATCCTTGACTTCCTTTACGGAGAGACCAGCAAATGATCAAAAAAGAATACCATTACGTTATCGCAGGATTACCAACCATCTCCATCGGGGAGCGGCTTTGGACCAATATGGTTGAATTCAGGGCGCACCTGGAGGCACATTTACATCCCGAAGATTTCATGCTGGTGAAATATATACTGCTGCAACAGGACCACCAGAATCTGCTTCAATTTTTGAAATCAGGTGATGTCCCAAAGGAAACAGCGGGAAATTTTACCATGGAGGATTTCAATCACCCAGAAGATTATATATCCGGAACAGATCCGGAAGCGGGTTTCATGCCTGGCTACATCTCGGGCATACTTACACAGCGGGCAGACAAAAAGAGTGAATCCGGTGGCAGGAGCATAGGTGCCGGCAAGGGAACCGAAGGAAATAAAGACCTGTTGGATCTGCCAGCAGTGCAACGGGAGCTTGATGAAGGCTTTTTCAGGCTCATCATGGAAAAGGGAAATACATTTCTTCGCAGGTATTATACCTTTCACTATAACCTCAACAATCTCCTGACATTTCAAAAAACCGGGGCGCACCGGATGGACCAGGAACAATACATTACCGGCGATACCGCCCACGCCCGGCACCTGCGTGAGTTTGCCGGAAGAAACCTCGTGAAAGATCCTGATTTCGAACATTTTGATGATATAATTTCAATCACTTGCAATACTTCTTTTGCAGAGGCAGAAAAGCTAACGGATCAGTTAAGATGGCGGATGATTGAAGAAATCAATCGCTTTGAATATTTCACCATCGACAGGATCCTCGGGTACCTTATACAAATGAGCATCGCTGAAAGATGGGAACAACTCGACAGGGAAAGCGGAGAGCAACAGCTTAGAAATATAATAGATATCTCCTATAGCACGTTGACAGAAGATCAGTTCGTCCAGTAAGGCACTGTAGAATACACACGAACTAGTAAAAACGGAACATTGACAAACAAGAAAAACAACATAGCATGACGCGCGGAAAAGTTACAGGGATCATCGCAAATCTCGTGATCGTGGATGTGCACGATCCAGTGGTTCAGAATGAAATTTGTATGATCCATCACCCGGAATCCAGTCTCATGGCAGAGGTGATCAAGATAGGGGAAAACAAGGCATTTGTCCAGGTATTCGAGAGCACCCGTGGATTAAAAACCGGTGCAGAAGTGGAATTTACGGGCCAGATGCTGGAGGTGTCGCTCGGACCCGGGATCCTCAGCCGCAATTACGACGGGTTGCAGAACGACCTGGATGCCATGAAAGGAGTTTTTCTCTCTCGTGGTGACTATACCCAGCCACTCGACCTGGAGAAAAAATGGGATTTTGTGGCGCTGAAGAAAAAAGGAGACAAGGTCATCGCCGGAGATTGGCTCGGTGAAGTGAAGGAGAACCTTATTGACCATAAGATCATGGCCCCTTTTACACTGGAGGGAACCTGGGAAATCCAGGATATTTCAGGTGAAGGATCCTATAAGGTCAGCGATACCATTGCCACACTGACAAACAGCAATGGTGAAAAACTTGAAGTGACGATGGTACAGAAATGGCCGGTGAAACGGCCGCTTAAATCATTTCTCAACAAGCCGCGCCCGTTCAGGATCCTGGAGACAGGCATCCGTGCCATCGATACGATGAATCCCATCACAGAAGGAGGAACCGGCTTTATCCCGGGACCTTTCGGTTGTGGTAAAACTGTACTGCAGCACGCCATCTCAAGACAGGCAGAGGCCGATATTGTGATTGTGGCTGCCTGCGGTGAAAGGGCCAATGAGGTGGTGGAGATTTTTAAGGAATTTCCTGAATTAGAGGATGTCAGAACAGGAGAAAAACTGATTAAACGTACTACCATTATTGCCAATACATCCAACATGCCGGTGGCCGCAAGGGAAGCTTCGGTATATACTGCCATGACACTGGCTGAATACTACCGGAACATGGGACTGAAGGTGTTGCTGCTGGCTGATTCCACATCCAGGTGGGCACAGGCACTGCGTGAGATGTCCAACAGGATGGAGGAATTGCCGGGTCCGGATGCATTCCCCATGGATCTCCCGGCAATCATTTCCAATTTCTATGCAAGGGCCGGTTATGTGGAACTTCACAACGGTAAAACAGGTTCCAT
>CAZOXI010000170.1:0-3830 GCA_964583445.1 uncultured Bacteroidaceae bacterium
TACATTGAGCACCATGGATGGGTTGAATAATGCAACCGTTGGCGCCTATACTCCGTTTTATAATACACCTTATTATGGAGGTGACTTCGTCTTATCTTCAGAAATGAGGGGAGGAAACGGCAAACTACAACCCAATCATGCCGGATGGCAATTTGATCCTTATGTGTGGAATTACACACCAGAAAACACTGAGAATCTATGGGCAACTGCTTATACAGGTATTGCAAGAGCAAACAATGTGATCAACTCTATCCCGGATTTTGAGGGGACAGCGGAAGAGATACAAACGCTGCAATACTATGAAGCTGAATGTTTATTTATCAGGGCATTATCACATTTTGACCTTGTCAGATTATATGCGCAACCCTACTCGTATGATAAAAGCAGTTTAGGTGTTCCGGTAGTACTTGAAACACAAATTGCTGAGCCGGCAAGAAATACGGTTGAAGAAGTATACCAGCAAGTTGTCTCTGATTTACTAAATGCCGAGAGTTTGTTTGGTAATTATAAACGGACATCCGGGGCAGATGTTAAGGGATTTGCCTCCAGGGAGGCAGCCCAGGCGCTGTTGGCCCGTGCTTACTTGTACATGGAAAAATGGGACAGTGCAGCCATTTATGCGACGAAAGTTATCGATAATGATGCTTTCAGAATGTGGACTGCAAATGAGTATGTTACAGTTTCAGAAAATGAAAATGGAGCGTGGGGACGCGAGACCGAAGGCCCTGAGGTGATATTCAGTATATATGGCGCTACCGGGAATTCCGGTGATCCGGGCCAGAATGGGCTTCCCTATATGACCAATCCTGAGTATCATGGCGATGCGGCAACATCAAGTGATCTGTTGAATCTATATGAAGAGGGAGATGTCAGGAGGGATCTATTCTTTACAGTTGATGATCCGTCACTCGTTGGTGTTGAATGGACAGGAAAATATCCGAGTAAAGCACTGAATGGTGCAGCGACAAATATACCTGTTTTACGCCTGTCCGAAATGTACCTGATCAGGGCAGAAGCTATTCTCCAGGGAGCAACAGTCAGCGGCGTAACGGCTTTGGATGATTTTAATGCAATCCGAACGAATCGTGGTTTGCCTGCAAGAACAAGCGCATTGTTGCTTTCCGATATTGACAATGAACGTCGCAGAGAGCTTTGTTTTGAAGGACATATTGTATATGACCTTGCTCGCCGGCAATTAGGTCTTGAAAGAACAGATTATATTGGAAGTAATAATGAAGATATTCCGTTCCCGGATAGTAAATGGGCGCTGCCAATACCTCAATCTGAAATAAATGCCAATGAGAATATGGTTCAAAATCCTTAAAACTGAAAAAATTACTTTTATGAAAATGATAAAATATATTGCAATTATAGCAGTTGGTCTTATGTTGTTCACTGCATGTGAGCAGGAAGATCTTCTTTTCGATGAAAGCATGTCAGCCGTTGGTTTTCATGGTGATAAAGCCTCTGTTTTGGAAGTAGACACTGTTTCAGGAAAGGATATACTAGAAGTACAGATTTTAGTAACTGCGCTCACCGATGCACCTTCCATTACTGTTGATTATGAAGTAGATACAACAGGTATAGCTAATCCTGCTGTCGAAGGAGTCGACTTTGAAATTGATACTGAGAGAAGTGTAACCCTTTCAAAAGGATGGGGATACTATCCCATAACAATCAAAGCTATTGATAATGATACCTATGACCCAAATGGCAATAAATCTTTTAAATTGAAAATTGTCAACAATAGCCAGGGGTATGATTTAGCTTCTGAAGATGAGATTACTATCACAATTGTAGACGATGATCATCCACTTGGTTGGATGTTTGGAGATTACGATGTGAGCGTTGTTGAAACGTTAAACGGTGATAATAACTATTCTCTCAATATATCTTCTATTGAAGGTGAAACTGATCGAGTGAAAATTTATGGATTAGCTGGAACTTCATTTGGTCCCCCGGCTGAGGATCCTTTTTATTTGACAGCTTCAGTAAGTGAGGATTATTCAACCATGACCATTGCTGCAGGACAAGAATGGGAAGACTGGAACTACGGTCCTACAATATTAACTGTATGGGAAGATGACAATGGAGAGGGTGAAGAAGTTAATCAACTTACAGGAACCATAGATGCTTCTGATGGAGTTACTATTACATTTAATCAACAGTTTACCTTCCTGATAACAGAAGGTATTAATGAAGGACTGGGATTACAGTGGGCATGGAACTCTGATGCAAATGCGAATAGTCCAACAGCGACCCTAACAAAAAAATAATTAATAAATAGATGATTATGAAAAAAATAAAATCAATTTTTTTAGTCTCTCTTGCTATTAGTCTGATCTTTTTCGGATGTAATCCGCTGGAAGACTATGAATCTATTGAAGTAGATGTGAAGCCAAATGCAGGCATCGCTGTAAGCAGTGTAACCGATTCCGCATTCACACTTACAATGTCTTCAGATAAGGCGGGATATATTGGATATGCTATCTTTGAAGATACTTCTGCGACGGTTACAGCAATAAATGTTTTGGCATTATCTTATGAAGGTGAAGCTGGAAATATTGAAGTTGGAAACGCTTACCTGGATGATGCAGGAGATATAGATACCATTATCGGTGACTTAACACCAAATACCTACTACAGGGCGTTTGTTGCAGCATCCAACAAGGATGGAGTCGAATCTGATATTCAAACATTCCTGGTTAAAACAGATGATGGCGTCGGGCCTACTTTTGTATCCTCTGCGCCAAGCATTTCAAATGAAGCCGCTTTGGCGATTCAGGAAGTGATCACGCTGAGTTTTGATGAACCGGTAAAAGTTGGTTCCGGAAGTTTCGAAATGTACTATTATTACGACGACGAAACAGTTGATGTGCCCATTGATAGTATTAGTGCAGATGGAAATAACATTATCCTCAGGCAACCCTACGAGGCCCATGCAGGCGACTATTTATTTGTTTCATGGGAGGCTGGTGCTGTTACAGACCTTTCAGACAACCCGGTTGATGAACGCATCAGCGGTGTTATTGACGGATCGCTGGCAGGTAACTACTATCGCTTTGAGCATGAGAATTTTTCAATCAGTGAAGCAATGCTTACACCAGCAACGGATAGCGTTCTGGCGCAACATGACTTTGATGTGGTGTTAGAATTTCCATTTGATATTTTTCTCAGCGATGAAATCGTGGAAGATGATGTTAAGTTTCAGTATGAAAACTGGTTAGGTGTACAAACCATTGAATCTTCAGCGTTTAAGAACATTTCGCTGGATGGTGAACAAACCCTGGTTATTGAACAGCCAACGTATGCGGATAATGGTGATGCTATTTCATTATTCTTATCTGAAGGTATCATTGAGGATAAATATGGTAATTTACTTGCCGAATCTGATTATGAATGGGTGTGGAACCTGGGAGATTTTGAAATTACTGCGTCTCAAATAACGCCTGCAAATGGAAGCGTGATCACTACGCAGACGTTTGATGTTGAAATTAAATTCGACTTCCCGATTACACTGGAGGCTGCTCCGGGTGATGGAAAAGTAACCATGTATTATTCTTCCGACGGAAGTACCAAAGATGTTACTGCAATAGGTGTGTCAGCTGACAATGACAGCATTTTAGTGATGTCGACACCAGAACCGGTTGATTTTAATTCTACTGTTACATTAAATATCGGAGAAGGTGCTGTTTCTGATGTGCATGGAAATGTAAACCTGGAATTGCAGGACGAAGTGACCTGGAATATTCCAAAACTTGCCGAGAGCATTGATGTATTATTTGGACGATATGAAGTAAGAGGAATTTCATATTTTGAACCATATGATG
>CAZOXI010000170.1:3840-6898 GCA_964583445.1 uncultured Bacteroidaceae bacterium
TATCGCATTGAAGGTAACCGGTTCATAGTAGAATTTGAACCATATGATGAAGTAATTGACACAGTTATTGTCGAAGCAGTAGATGGTAATCCAGATCAATTATCTTTCACAGGATTCTTTAAAAACACCCTGGGTTCAAGCGCAACTGTTACAGGTACTTATGATGCAGAAAACTCCTTACTGGTAATACCTGCACAGGAAATAGCCACAACAGCTGATTATAGTATTACAGTAGAAAGCTATGCAACTGCTTCATATGCGATTGAAAACTATGTTTTGGAAGACGGATCCATGACGACTGCCTTTTTATCAGCGGTCGCATATGATATCAACTCTGGGTCTTACTTAGGTGAATTTGAAATAATAACCCAAGCTAGCTGGACAAAAATACCAGAATCTGCTACAAAATCAACTTCAATTTCTTCTACTAAAAAGATGATGCCAACATTTAGAAAGTCTGATTTGCATCAATCTGCAATTAGAAGGTAAGAGAAGTTAACCTATCAAAAAAAACCTGGTTTTTTGCCAGGTTTTTTTTTGACAAAATAAACAGTTTTGTAAATTATTCGTTAATAGTATATGATTCATTGCGAAATTATATTTTTACAATAATTAATGCATCAAATGCGTATAATAAGTTAATGACACCTGGAGGAGTGAAATGAAACGTGTATATCTAATAATAATATTTTTTGCATTCACGGATTTCCTGTTGGGTAATCCGGTTTCAAAAGAAAAAGCGATCATTGTTGCATCAAATTTTGTATTCGGTGATGTTGTGGAGGTAGTGGATGTTACCATGTATGGAGATAAGGTAGAAGGAGGTATATATGTTATAAATTTTCAACCGGAAGGCTGGGCCCTGGTCTCCTCAGATGATGATGCACAACCTGTTTTAGGTTATTCTTTAACAGGTTATTTTAATGCGAGTGGCGTAAAATATAATGTTAAAGACTGGTTAGATATTCAGAAAAATCAAATACAAAGAATAGAAGCGGAAAACACCAAATGGAAAAATGAATGGGAACTACTTGAAAAAGGAGCAGTTCCCTTATTAAAATCTTCTGCGTTATCCGTGGAGCCCATACTTGAAACGGAATGGGACCAGGGAGCCGGATGGAATGCCTTATGTCCGCCGGATGAAGATGGCCCGGGAGGGAAAGCATATATTGGATGTGTTGCGGTAGCAATGGCACAGGCATTACATCAGATTCAATACCCGGAACGTCCCCAGGGCATTAAAAGCTATGCCTTGTCACCCTATGGCACAATAACATGTAATTTTGACAAAGAATCTCCATATCAATGGGATCAAATGTCGCTTACAATTCCTGATGAATATAATGCTAAATTATTGTATCATTGTGCGGTTGCTGTTGAAATGGATTTTGGAGGTGACGGATCCGGGGCTTATACTACACGCGTTCCTTTTGCCTTCCAGCGATACTTTGGATTTACGCCTGATGTAGTAACTATTGATCGTTTCGAAAATGAAAATGACTGGATTACATTGTTAAAACAGGAACTAAATGAAGGGAATGTGCTGATATATTCTGGTAATCCGGGTACAGGTGAAGCTGGTCATGCTTTTAATATTGATGGATATGCACCAAGCGGGTAT
Source organism: uncultured Bacteroidaceae bacterium (assembly GCA_964583445.1). Taxonomy (GTDB): domain Bacteria; phylum Bacteroidota; class Bacteroidia; order Bacteroidales; genus M55B112. The sequence continues at coordinate 5,462 of CAZOXI010000170.1, forward strand.
TTTCATTTTAACTGGGGCTGGAGCGGGAGTTACAATGGATATTTTTCAATCAATGACATTACACCGGGAAATAACAATTTTGGTGTAAATCAGAAAGCAGTGATCGGCATATCAATTCCATACTGGGGCCCAAGGGACATTTTGTTAAGCAATACAAAAGTGTCTGAAGATAAACCTGCGGGGGCCATTGTCGGGGAAATTGAAATAGTTGATTATTCCGAGAATGACACGTTTACTTTTGAAGTTTTTGGTGCACCCTATTTTCAAGATACTGGTTATGCCCCGGCAAAGTTTTATGTGGAAGATATGATGCTTAAAACGCTGGAGCCATTATCTGCGGGACCATATCCGGAAGTAGTAACCATCCGCGTGACTGATTCAGAGGGGTATGAATTTGAAAAGCAATTTGATATAGCCGTTACTAAACCCGTATCTGTTCCGGGTAAAACAGCAGACAATGTTGCCGTTTATCCGAACCCGGTAAATAATTTATTGAAAATAACAAATGCCGAACATTTAGAATCTGCAGCAATTTACGATGTACACGGTAAATTAATAAGTAAAATTAACGTAGCAACTACCAATGAGATCGATGTGTCGAATATCCATACTGGCATCTATGTTTTAAAGATCAAGAATGTAAATGGTTCTGTTTTCTCCTGGAGATTTATCAAACAATGATAAATATTTTATATCCCAGATGCTAAATAGGTAATAGATTACACGGGAAAATTCAGATATTTCGAAAAAAGCTGGAATCTAATTCCGGGGTTTAAATCTTCAGATTTGTCAGACTGCTCATTATGAAAATAATAAAAGGTACCTTAGGGATCGTCATTATTTCACTCTGCTTTTCCGCCCAGGCACAGGCGCCTGTCATCTCCAACCTGCCGGAACTGAATACTTTCATGCAGTCGGATTATCATTACAAAAAGGATCTTCGGGACAGGAATACGGAAATTGAAGGGTCTCCCTACTTATCAGAGGAGTTCACGGCAGGTTCGCTCAGTTTTCGCGACAGTTATTACAAGGACCTGCAATTGCGTTTCAATGTGTATGAGGGACACTTCGAATTTATGTCAGATGACGAAGTTTTGTATTTCGATCCGCGTTATACGGAGGTGGATACTGTCTGGATGGGGGATGAAAAGTACATATACGTAGAACATAACAATGGCAGAAACAACAGGCGGAATTATATGAAAATTCTGCATGACGGACCTGCTAAAGTACTCCTTTTAAGAGAAATCATCCTGCTGGAACCAGAGGAAGCCTCCGGATACGAAGAAGCCAGGCCCGCCAGGTTCGAGCCCCGCCCGGGAATCATGTATGTACAGGTGGGTGACGAGCCGGCACTTGAATTCAGGAACAGGAGATCAATAGATGATGTATTCCCTGACCATATAAAAGCACTTGAGCAATATGCCAGGGCAAAAA
>CAZOXI010000171.1:0-6893 GCA_964583445.1 uncultured Bacteroidaceae bacterium
ATACCGATTTCAACACTGGTAAAGTCCGGCAGCTCACCCATGCCTCAGAGGAAGCCTGGATGGCACTTCAGGAGATGGACCTGGAGGCATTTTCCCGCCAGTTCCTCAAATCCTTTGAAGCCCAGGTTGCCATGTTTCCCGCCATGTTGAATAAAGAAATTGAGGACGTCATTGACGGGATCCGGGACAAAGCCCTTGCCTGGAAACTCTCCGGCGCCGGAGGAGGCGGATACCTTGTCATGGTCACCCAGAACCACATCCCCAACAGCTTCCACATCAAGATCAGGAGAAGGAACAGTGATTTTTGATTTTGTTGCAAGGGATGTGCTCCTGGTTTGGACGTGAGGGTTAACGGTTTTTCAAGAATTACCAAATTTCCAAGGCTGAAAGGTATTGTCAAACACCCAGGATGCTTTTAATATAATAATTTTTCTCCTGCTCTTCTCCTCCCTATGCCTCATATTTATCCCCCTGAACCGTTAAAAAATGGTTAAAACTTTTCTGTCGTTTAACACGATCTAAAAAACATAATATTTATATTTGATTCAATACTTAACCCGTATTGAAGAAAGGATAACTGAACATGGACGTGCGACGGGAACCTGCTGATAATGTGAAGGATAAAAATAATCAGCTGCCAGTCAGATGGTACGCTGTATACACCCGCCCCCGGGCAGAGAAACAGGTAGCAGAACGGCTGCAGGAAAAGGGAATCGAAGCCTATCTCCCCTTACAGAAGAAACTAAGACAATGGTCGGATCGCAAGAAGTGGGTAGAAACCCCGCTCTTCAGTTCCTATGTGTTCGTCAAAATCGACCGCAGGTTTTATGACAGTGTGTTGCAGACCAACGGTGTAGTGAAGTATATTACCTTCGAAGGAAAAGCCGCGACCATTCCCCAGGACCAGATCGATAACCTGAAGATTGTAGTTGACAGCAATGCTGAAGTGGAGACCACCTGGGAAAAATTTGCCAAAGGAGAGCGGGTAAGAGTAAATGGGGGTGCATTAAAGGATTTGACCGGGGAGTTGATCAGTGATGGTGGAAGAAGGAAAGTTCTGGTGCGTGTCGACAGGCTGGACCAGAATTTAGTGGTGGAAGTGCCGTTGGGATTGATTGAAAAACTGAGGGATTGAGTTCCCTTCATATACCATTATGCTGTTTGTACCAAGTTGCTGCAATGGGAGCGACGGGGCGGAGCTGTGCAGTTCCGCCATTGCTATTTATCGAAAAAAATCAATACTTTAGTATCATAACACTATTCATATGAAAATAACAAGGAACGTCTTCTTTATCGTCTCCTTCCTCGGCATCACTTTCTTTTCATGCACCACACAGCGAGAATTGACCTATCTGAATAACCTTCCCGAGGTAGACAGCACACAGTTTTATCCTTTAAACCGCCCTGAATACAGGATTCAGAAACAGGATGTATTGTATGTAAATATTACTACTACAAATCCAGATGTAAATGAGATTCTTAATCCAATATCAAGCAATGCATCCAACATGTTCAGGGAAGAAAGCAGTTCTTATATTTTCGGATATACTGTTAGTGATTCAGGCACAATTTCCCTTCCGCTAATAGGGGATGTTTTTGTTTATAATCTAACCATGGAGGAGATAAGAAATAGCGTAAAAAAAAGAGCTTTAGAGTTTTTAAAAGATCCTTATATCAATATACGGCTGTTGACGTTTAAATTTACAGTGATAGGGGAAGTAAGAACACCGGGTACTTATACAAATTTCAACAACCAGTTAACTGTACTCGAAGCCATTGGACGAGCAGGAGATATTACCGATTTTGGCAATAGAAAAAAGATCCTTGTTGTCAGGCCAACCAAGGAAGGAACCTATACTTACAGGATAAACCTTCAGGATAAATCATTATTACAGTCTGAGGCTTACTTCCTCTTACCAAATGATATTGTAATTGTAGAACCCGTCGATACAAAAGTTTTTGAATTAAATATACCTTTAATTTCATTGGTATTTTCTACCACAATATCAGCGATTTCTACAACAATTTTATTAATTAATTTCCTGGGTACAAATTAGTATCATCTGAGTTAAATACTTTCCTATCCAATTTAAAAACTCATGAACAAACCTTACCATTATTCTGGTCCTGCATTTGAAGAGGGGCAAACAATAAATTTCCGAAAGTACCTGTTTAAAGTGCTAAAGAACTGGTACTGGTTTTTAATAACGATAGGAACCTCCCTAATCATCGCATATACCATCAACAGGTATAGCCTGCCTACTGTTGTTGCCACGGCAAATGTTCTAATAGAGCAAGATGAAAATTCAAGTGACATGTTAAGCGAGTTTATGATGATTCGGCGCTTACGAAGAAAAACGGACTTGTCGAATGAAATATCTAAACTTAAAGCGTTCGACCTGCACAGAAGAGTAGTCGATAGCCTTAGGTGGGACATATTCTGGACGGGGCATGGTAGATTTTTAAGAGAAAGACCCATATATAGCTATTCACCCTATAAGATCGAAACGGATACAACTTCAGATTCCTGGTACAAAAATAAAGAATTCTATTTAGAATTATTGGATGAGCATTCATTCAGGCTATTTAACAATGAAAAGATAGACACAATATTAAAGGATAGTCAATGGTACAATATAAGGGGTTGGAAATTTAAGATCAGCGCTAATAATGGGGCAAGTAATTATGCATCCTATAGTTTTACGATTCATTCAAGAGACCATCTGGCAAATCAATATAGATCAAAAACTTCGTTTTCAATTAATGAGGAACAAGGTACTACGATTGAGATTTCTTCACAAGGTACAATTTTTGAAAGAGAGCGCGATTACATTAATATGCTCTCTGAAATATATATCATATCAAGCCTGGAACGAAAACTAAGAATGGCCGAAAATACCCTTACATTTATAGAAGAGCAGTTGGAAATCATTCAGGACAGTGTCAAAAAAGCAGAAAGCCAAATGCTTAAATATCAATTGTCAAACAAAATAATAGACCTTAGCCAGGAAGGAAAAATAGCATATGAAAAACTTTCAAATTTTTATGACCAGCGATTAAAATTGGAACTGCAAAATAATTACCTGGAGTATCTGACTGATTACTTTGAGAAAAATTATCACCCGGGAGCACTCGTTGCTCCAAGCTTGATGCAATTTAATGATGCAATCCTGGTTGAAAGTGTAAGCAAGCTCAAACAATTACAAGAGGAACGTGACAATCTTGCTTCTGTAGTTGAGAAAAATAATCCAAACCTCGAGATGCTGGACAGATCGATAGCAAGGCAGAAAGAAATGCTTTTAGAGGTAACTCGCAGCCTTAAAAATAATAATCAACTCGCCATGAAGCAAGTTGAAATTGAAGAGGGATATGTTGAGCAAAAATTACTTGAATTGCCCGTAAATGAACAGGAGTTAATTAACATAAGACGAAAATATGAGGTTAATAATACATTTCTCACCTATCTATTTGAGAAAAGGGCTGAAGCTGGTATTCAAAAAGCATCAACAGTATCCAATATTCGAGTCTTGAATCCTTCAAGTCCATATAATAGAAGAATTATTAAAGGTAATGCCACAAGAATCTACATACTTGCTTTTATAATTGCATTCTTTTTACCGTTAGTAATCATCATACTAGTAGATCTTATTGATCCACGTATAAGAGAAAGGGAAGATATTGAAAGTAATACAAGAATACCAATCATGGGGGTTCTCTCCCACTATACAGGTCAGTCTGATATACCTGTATTTGACCAGCCGAATTCAAATTTTGCCGAAGCCTTTAGACACATCAGAACAGAATTAATCCATGAGCTTTCCAAATCCAGTAGTAAAACCATACTGATTACTAGTTCCATCGCTGGTGAGGGCAAAACATTTGCAGCATTGAATCTTGCTTCTATTTTTGCAGCGGGACAAAAGAAAACTCTACTATTGGGATTAGACCTTCGAAAACCAGCTATCCACAAAATTTTTCAAAATAACAACAAACATGGAATGAGCACTTATTTACAAGAGAAAGATTCCATTGAGGATATTATTGTACCTACTTCAGTACCATTTTTATCAGCTGTTTTTTCTGGACCAATTCCACCAAATCCTTCTGAGATAATAGAGAAAGATCTCTTAACAGAATTTTTCAATTGGGCCCGAACAGAATTTGACTATATCATTATTGATACTCCTCCACTCGCTCTTGTTGCTGACGCAATGATCCTTTCCAAAATAGCTGATATTAACCTTTTCGTAATCAGATCGAACTATTCCACAAAAGAAGTTGTAAAATTCATAAACAAAGTTAAGGATGAGGATAAATTCAAAAACCTCAATATTTTAGTGAATGATGTTAAGGCGGCCAAATATCTCGGATACTATTACGGATATGGTTATGGATATGGATATGGTTATGGATATGGATATGGTCAACAGAATCCATCCTATTATTCAGAGGAAAAAACTTAGATGGAAAGAGGACCAAATGAACAATGGGATCTGGTAATCAGGCCCAAGCGACATCTCTTTGACATAAATCTCAAAGAAATCTGGGAATTTCGTGATTTGATTGCTCTTTTTGTAAGAAGGGACTTTGTAGCAAAATATAAGCAAACTATCCTTGGACCACTTTGGTTTATTATCCAACCGCTGCTGCAAACGTTAATGTTTACAATCGTTTTCGGTAGAATTGCACAACTCTCCACAGATGGTTTACCCCAGATGCTTTTTTACCTAGCTGGTATCGTCCCATGGACCTATTTCAGTCAATCACTGAATATGACCTCGAAAACGTTTGTTGATAATGCAAAGGTATTTGGTAAAGTCTATTTCCCGCGGCTTTCTGTACCCATAAGTATAGTTATTTCCAATCTGATTCAATTTACAATTCAGTTTGCTTTCCTATGGGTTTTCATGATCATTTTCTGGATCCAGGGATACCAATTCGGGCCTACTTTTGGTTTGTTTTTATTGCCCTTGCTGATTGTGCTGCTTGCTGGATTGGGGCTTGGATTTGGAATCATTATTTCTTCATTAACAACAAAATACCGTGATCTTACGAATCTAGTCAGTTTCGGTGTTCAACTCTGGATGTACGCTACTCCGATAATCTATCCCTTATCAAGCATAGATGGGAAAATGCGCAGTATATTAATTATTAATCCACTAACAGGCATTGTTGAAACATTTAAGACAATCATGCTTGGAGTAGGGGAAATAGAATATGGCCTGCTATTATATAGTTCCTCATTTTGTATAGTTACTCTAGGAATAGGTATTATTTTATTTAACAAGATCGAACAGAATTTCATGGATACTGTATAGCATTTATAATGAAAAAAACAGCAATACAAATAGAAAATCTAGCAAAACAGTATCGTTTGGGGACAGTTGGAGCAGGAACACTGCGCGGAGATTTCCAACGCTGGATGCACCGTATTAAAGGTAAGGAGGATCCTTTTCTGAAAATTGGCCAGGAGAATCTTTTAAATAGAATGTCTGGTGGCTATGTATGGGCTCTCAAGGATATAAACCTTGAAGTTGAACAAGGAGAGGTGCTTGGAATCATCGGGAAGAATGGAGCCGGTAAATCAACCCTTTTAAAAATACTATCAAGGGTAACAGGTCCGACATTAGGATCCGTTAATGTGAATGGGAGAATTGCAAGTTTGTTAGAAGTGGGTACCGGCTTTCACCAAGAATTAACTGGAAGAGAGAATATTTATCTCAACGGTGCCTTATTAGGAATGAAAAAAGATGAAATCAGAAAAAAATTAGATGAAATTGTAGAATTTGCTGGCGTAACAAATTACATCGATACACCAGTAAAAAGATACTCAAGTGGAATGCATGTTCGACTTGCATTTGCAGTGGCAGCTCACCTTGACCCAGAAATACTTATTGTTGATGAAGTCTTATCAGTTGGAGATGCTGAATTTCAAAAAAAAGCTATCGGAAAGATGCAAGAGTCAAGTTCAAAACAAGATAGAACTGTACTATTTGTAAGTCATAACATGAGTTCCGTCGAATCACTATGTAACCGTACTATTTTAATAAAAAATGGTGCTATTATTCAAGATGGCGATACAAGAAAAGTAATTTCTGGATATTTAAAAACTGTTATAGATCAGACTCAAATTGATTTAAGGCTAAGAACTGATAGAAAGGGTTTAGGAATTATTCGTCTCCAAAAAATGATTTTTGAAAAGGGATTAGGTCCAAATTCGTATGCAATAGGTGACGACATACATATTAAAATTATAGCTAACAATGGATATGGAGTGACTAAGAAGGTAAGATTTTCAATTTCTATTAATACTACAAATCAATTGAATTTAATATCATGTGATTCAGATTTATTGGGAACTACTTATTCTTTGCCTCCGGATGATATAGTCAGTTTTAGATGTGTTATTAAGAATCCACCTCTTAACATAGGCGAGTATATTGTGAATATAGCAATTTATGTAGATAATTCTCCTGAAGACTGGATTACAGCGGCAGGAGTATTCTCAATTGAAACAGGAAGATTTAATTCAAGAGAAAGAATTAACCATATGCCTGTTTTATCTGAATTTTCTTGGATTATTGAATAATTAAATCATAATGATGAAATCGAGAATTAAAAAAATTGTTAAAGGGATTAGTAAGACGGGAAATAATAAAAATATTCAAACTGAAAAATTATTGCCATTTGACATTTCTCCAGTATTAGATTATGACCATCTGAACACTAAAGAAGAGATCAACAATTGGATTAAAGAAGGAATAAATTGTTTTAGAGAATGGTATCAGCCTATAGATTTTGGGGATGGAATAATTGCTAATGTAACCCGACCGCCAGATTGGAAGTCTAGCCCAGAATTTAATGCTGAAAGAGGTGTGAGCAAATGGAAAAAA
>CAZOXI010000172.1:0-6887 GCA_964583445.1 uncultured Bacteroidaceae bacterium
GGGGAAACCGAAGCCGGTGACCGGAAATTCTTAAATCTTTTTCCAAGCCAGGAAAAGTTAATCAATGAGATCGTACAAGTAAACCCAAATGCCGTTGTTTCTATCGTTGCCGGTAGCGCAGTCACCATGGATAAATGGATCGATAATGCATCAACTGTTCTACTCACCTGGTATGCAGGACAGGAAGGCGGACATGCCCTCTGGGATGTCATATTCGGCGATGTAAACCCATCCGGACACCTCCCGATCACCTTCCCTAAGTCGCTCTCACAATATCCTGAGGATTTTTATTCAGATAAGCGTGAAGTTGTTTATAAGGAAGGAATATTTGTGGGCTATCGCTATTTCGACGAGTATGATCTTGAAACCACCTTTCCATTTGGATATGGGTTAAGTTACACTGATTTTGAATACAGCGACCTCAAAGTGACGAAAGCAGGAGATAATGAAGTTTCTGTTACGCTGGATATCGGGAATACCGGGGATAAAGATGGTGCGGATGTGGTCCAGATCTATGTATCGGATTTGGAAAACAGTGTAGAAAGACCTGAGAAAGAGCTGAAGGAATTTGGTAAGGTGATGCTTGAAAGTGGAGAAACAAAGACCGTTGAATTTACACTTGATGCGGATGCTTTTGCATTCTGGGACGACACCCAAAAAGCTTGGACTGTTGAACCTGGAGCATTTGAAATCCTGGTTGGAGCTTCTTCAGCAGATATCAGGCTGAGGGATAAGATCAACCTGTAAGCAGCGCAATAAACCCTGTTTATAAAACAAAACCAGACATCATGAAAAAGTTGCTAATAATCCTTTTCGCAAGTTGTTTGCTATTCACCAGCAATGTTGCACACGCACAAAAGAGGAACATCCTTTTCCTGGTCGTCGACGATCTGAATACCTGGCTTCTATCGGATCCGGACAGGTATACCGGCAAAGTCATTGCACCAAATATTCTCCATCTTGCAAAAAGTGGCGTAAATTTCACGCAGGCTTTTACAGCAAGTCCGGTATGTTCCCCATCCAGAACAGCATTCCTGTCGGGAGTGGCACCTTGGAAATCAGGTGTTTATGAAAACGGCAGGGACGTTTCGGCAAGCACAGCCCTTCAAGATGTTCCTTCCTTGCCCCTTTATCTAAAACAACAGGGGTATTACGTAACCAGTTTTGGAAAGATTTCACACGGATACGATACGAAAGTTGAGTGGGATGCGCTCAGGAATCACTCCAGGGATCCTGCTCCCCCCGGTGCACCGCTGAACGGATGGGCATATAAAAATGACGGGTCACCGACGATTAAGGACTGGGGTGCAACTCATCTGGAGGAACATGAGATGAATGATACACAATTTGCTGATTCAGCCATTCATCAGTTGAAAAAGGTACATACCAAACCGTTTTTTATCGCCTGTGGAATCTTTCATCCTCATTTTCCCTGGTATGCACCGCAAAAGTATTTTGATATGTATCCGCTGGAGGACATTGAACTTCCACCGATTAATCCGGATGACCTGGAGGATATTCCTGAGATTGGAAGGGATCTTATCAATTTGGGATTGAATAACAACATAATCTCCCATGACCAGGTTAAAGAGGCCATCCAGGGATACCTGGCAAGCACGACCTATGCGGATGCACAGGTCGGCAGGGTACTGGATGCCCTTGAGAACAGTCCATATAAGGATAATACAATCGTGGTATTGATGAGCGACCATGGATTTCACCTGGGTGAGAAACAGCACTGGACGAAAGGAACGCTCTGGGAAGAGTCCACCCACTGTCTCTTCATGTTTCGAGTGCCGGGTGTTACCGGTGCTGACCAGGTCTGTGCACGACCGGTTACCTTACTCGATGTTTATCCGACACTGGTTGAACTGGCAGGTTTAACTGAGCCAGACCACCTGGACGGGTACTCCCTTGTATCTTTGCTGCACGATGTAAATGCATATAGAAAAGAGCCGGCAATCACAGCATACAAGCGCCATATAACGGCACGGACGGATGATTACAGATTCATCCGTTACACAGATGGCAGCACGGAATTATATGACAGGGATAACGATCCCCATGAATGGGTGAACCAAACTGATAACGCTGCCTATGCTGAATTGAAAAGAAAGTTAAACTCACTGCTTCCGGCCCTGGAGGAAATGGCACCGTCTGTCCCAAAATAATTAACGGATAGAGAGGAAACAAACGAATAAAGAGAACTACCAGATGATGTTGAATAGAATATTGTATAAATCCGGGCTGCTTACCATCGTTGTATTGGCAGTAATGTGCTGCTATGCACACGGACAAAAAACCTTACATCCGCCAGGCGACGATTGTGTTGTAGAAAAGGTAAAAACAGCCATGTTATGTATGCAACGCTATTCATGGGAGCATGGTACGGCGATGCAGGGGATGTTTGAAATAGGAGATTCAACCAGCCTGGTCATCATGGCACGTGAAGCACTTCAGCGGAGTGCGCCCGATGGCAGACTTGCCATGGTAGGTTCTGAAATGAACATCGCAGATCCCGGAGTCAACATTCCGGGAACATCCACCGAGGGACAGGCTTTCTTCCTGATGATGGAGGGAGCTGTCAGGAAACTTATGAATACTCAGAACGAATAGGTTCCCTGTTCTGGCCGAAGAGGAATTGAGAAGGTGTCAGTCCCGGAGTAGAGGTTGTAAAACTTTAATGTGCTAAAATAGACAATCATGAAAAAGAATTCAGTACGTTCAGCGAGAAACAGGCTGCTCATTAACGTGAGGATCCTTCCTTTTTTAATGTTGATGGGTATAGTATTCGGTGCATGTACCAATGAAAAAATACGTAGTGTTGCGATTATAATTGACCAGGAAGATAATATTGCTACAGCAAAGTCAGCAGAATGGGCGAGGGACCAGTTCAAAAGGGCATTGCAATCACATGGTATTGAGACGAAAGAATATGGTCAATTGTCTGAAGTTCCTGAGGGGGAGAGGAAAGTGATGATCGCAGGTATTGAAAATGAGCAGGCGGTGATGCTGCTCGACAGCAAAGGAAACTCCTTCCCGGATTTTCCTGAATCGAGCGGATTGATTGAGGGGCAGCTGGATGGACAAGAAGTATTACTGGCCTGCGGGAATGATGCGAGGGGACTGGGATATGCACTGCTCGAATTAGCGGACCGCATGAATTGTGGAATACCTCCCGATGAGGCCTTGCAAGTTCCTGATCCAATCATCGAGCAACCGGCTGTAAAAGTCAGGAGCATATACAGGACCTTCACCAGTGACATCGAAGATAAAGGGTGGTACAACGACAGGGAATTCTGGAAAAATTATTTTACGGAGCTGGCAACACAAAGGATCAACCGGTTCAGCCTGTCATTCGGCATGGGCTATAATTTGCCGCGTGGGGTTGCAGATTCCTATTTCTTTTTTGCATATCCCTTTCTTGTTGATGTCCCGGGTTACGATGTATATGCTGAAAATCTTCCGGAAAGTGAACGTGACACAAACCTTGAGATGCTGAAGTTCATCAGCGATCAGGCTGTATTGCATGGTCTCGATTTTCAGCTTGCACTGTGGTCGCATGGGAAGGACTGGACCAACAGCGAGGATGTGAATTATCCTATCATTGGCCTTACAGATGACAACCATGCACCCTATTGCAGGGATGCACTGAAAATGATCCTGGAATCCTGTCCGTCGATCTCCGGTATAACGTTCCGGGTACATTATGAAAGTGGCATACCCAGAGGAGAACAGGGATTCTGGGATGTCCTGTTCGATGCCTTTCCGGACATTGGAAGGCCGGTATGGATCGATATGCATGGAAAACAAGTATTGCAGGAGCAGATTGAAGCAGCCGTTGCAACCGGGATGCCGGTAAGTATTTCTCCAAAATACTGGGGAGAGCACCAGGGACTTGCTTACCACCAGGCAGATATCCGCCGCCGTGAAAAAGCCCGATTAGAGCTTGATGAACCGGAATACGGGGTGATCAGGGAAAGCAGGAAATTTACCCGCTACGGATATGGTGATCTGTTGCCGGAGGACCGCAATTGGGAGGTGCTTCACAGGATCTGGCCCGGAACACAGCGATTGCTGCTATCTGGTGATCCTGTGTTGGCAGCAGGCTATGGACGGATCTCTGACTTCTGCGGAAGTTTGGGTGTGGAGCGATTGGATCCCCTTGCATTTAAAGGGCGAAGAGGTACTGGGTATCCGGGTGGCAGGTGTGCCTACCTGGATAAGTCACTGGAGCCAACATGGGATTTCCAGAAATATCTCTACACCTACCGCATATGGGGCAGATTGGTATACAATCCTGACACTGATCCGGAGGTTTGGCGCAGATATTTGCGAAAACAATTCCAGGAAGCGGCCGAACCTGTTGAAATCGCACTCGCCAGTTCCAGCCGCGTGCTGAAGCTAATCACCACCGCTCACGGCCCTTCTGCAGACTGCAAGGTATACTGGCCGGAGATCTATAATAATCAACCTATTGTTACAATAGAGGGCAATCCTGGTCCGGACTACAGGGATACCGACAAACCCGCGGTTTTTGGCAATGTAAGTCCGTTTGATCCCCAGTTATTTTCAAAGATGAATGAATATGCAGCGGCACTAATGAAAGATACTGTGCTGGCCAAATATTCACCGCTCGAAGTGGCCCGTTGGCTCGACCAACTGGCCGATGCCGGCATGCAAAATTTAGATGAGGCAAGATCGCTGGTAAATGACCGTAATGGTGCAGCGTTTCGTCGCATGGAGGCCGATGTGAAAATTCAATGTGGAATTGCCCGTTTTTTTGCAGACAAAATGCGGAGTGCGGTCCTCTGGCACCTGTATGAAGAGAGCGGAGATACGATTGCACTGAAAAAAGCGATCGAAAAGTATACCTGCGCGAGGAATGCCTGGGCGGAAATGGCAGAAGAGGCAAAATCAATTTACGTTCCAGATATCTCGTTTGGAGAATTATGGCAATTAAGGGGACACTGGGCTAATCGCATACCTTCGATGGATTTTGACATTGCAAATATGAAAGATGTGCTCGAAAAAGCCATTGAAGCGGACGCAGGGAATAACAATAGATCGGTTGAGAATAAATCAATAAAAGCGGCCATAGAGACCGTTGAATCCCCGCCCCAAAGAACCACGATTGACTGCAAGCACCAGGCCTCGGAATTGTTTAAACCAGGCGAAGCAATGCAGATCAAACTTACCGCTGCGGATAAGAATATCAGGAATATTTACCTCTTTTACCGGCATGTGAACCAGGCGGTCGACTGGCGCCGCACAACAATGAAGCAGAATGGCGACCAGTTCCAGTCTGTAATTCCGGCTGAGTACACGGATACGCGCTACCCGATGTCCTATTATTTTGCCGTTGATCTGGGTGATGCCGGAATCGCTATCTATCCGGGACTGGATCAAAACCTGGCAGGCATGCCCTATTATGTGGTTCGTCAAAAACGATGATAGGGGTATTTCAAATTCAGGATATTTCAAGGCAGGTTGGAATTCTTTTGAGTGCGTTCATATCCTGAATTTGGAATTATCTCTGCTCCCAGGCCGATATTAATCACATATTAATCATTTTTTGTACGCTTTATCTTATCTTGGAGATAAAGGCAGATGAATTATCTGTCAGACAGTTCGAATGAGATTCGTTGCAAAACACAGATATATCCGTGTGTGAAAAGCGTGGATATGATGAAATAATAGTAAAAACTAACCAATGAACCAGCTTATGAAACCATTCAAGATCATTGCAATTACCTTCCTCATACTTGCCGCTTACGGCTGCAAAAACACGGGATTGACCAACACGGAAGAACAACCCAATATTATCCTGCTATTTATTGATGATTGGGCATGGAACGGGACGCCAGTACCTATGGATGCCTCCATGGAAAATTCAATGATGCCCTTGCTTGAGATGCCGCATGTGGAGCAACTGGCAAGCCAGGGTATGAAATTCCGGAATGCATACTCCAGTGCTCCGCAATGTTCCCCTTCCCGCGCTGCTTTGCAAACGGGACAATCCTCACCCCGCAATGGATTTACAGTTTACATGAATGACAGGGGATCGGATTATTATGACCCGAATCCAGCTTACAGCAAGTTTCCCGTGATACCCTGCGTCTCTGATATGACACTGGACAGCAATGCGGTTACTATTCCGGAAATTTTGAAGCCCCTTGGATATGCATGTGCCCATGTTGGTAAATGGCATATGCGGGGCAGCCCCGAGGAGGAAGGATATGATGTACATGATGGCAACACCACCAATAAACCAGGTAACTCCAAGATTCCGGACGATCCCAAGCTGATGTTCAGCATTACGGAAAAAGCCATTGGTTTCATGGAAGACCAGGTAGCGGCCAATAAGCCATTTTACCTGCAAATATCACATTATGCCATGCATGCCGGTTTTGAATGTTTGCCTGAAACCAGGGAAAAATATGCAAGGATGCCCGAAATTCAGGAGTATTACCGGCAGGTAGGTGAGACCGCCGAATCCATCCAGCGCAGTCACAGGGATCCTGCAACCTGGATGGGCATGGGGGAGGACCTTGATGGGAGGATCGGGGCTGTCCTGGATAAGATCAGCGAACTTGGCATCGAAGATAATACCTATGTTGTCTTTACTGCTGACAATGGTTATCGACACTTCTTTTATGCCGATCTTGGACAGACCCAACCGCTGCATGGAGGCAAATGGTGGGTATGGCAGGGAGGTATTCGCGTTCCCATGATCGTCAGGGGACCAGGCATTGAACCAGGATTAGTTTGCAATGACAATGTGGTCAATTATGATTTTCTCCCCACATTCTTTGAATGGGCTGGCGGCAATCCGGAAAATTTAAAGGATATCGATGGTGTAAGCCTCGCTGGACTCCTGGAAGGCG